>CALMNY010000030.1 GCA_937872125.1 uncultured Candidatus Competibacteraceae bacterium
CCGACAGCAGTTGCACCACCGCCTGTTCGAGCGGGGGCAGCGTTTCGTAGGTATCCAGCAGGGATTGGCGCAATTGACGGTTGTCGGTAGTGGACATGGCGCGTGAACGAGGGGTATGGAAGGGGTGGCGAAAAACTTGTAGGGACACGGCGCCGCCGTGTCCCTACCGGGAATCTGCTCCTGTCTCTCTCCCGCAACCGGGAGGAGATTTGGACAAGGGTCTCAGGCGTCTTTTGGCGCGAGCGTAGCGTCTTCCGGCGTGGTGGCTGGCGGTGCGGCATCCTCGACCGTCGTCTCAGCGGTTTCCAGCGCGGCGGGTTCCTCCGTCGGCTCCGCCGCCACCGGCTCCGCCGGGATGTTCACCCAGTGCGGTCCCAGCAGCGCCTTGGCTTCGCCCAGATGCCAAGCGACGTTGTCGAGATCTGCATGGGATTTGTGAATCCAGGCCTCACCCCAGTAGAAATTGCAACTGGTTTCGGCCCGGAGCAGATGCCAGTGGGCTTCGTTCAGCACCCGCGCCAGCTCGGGATTGGGATCGTGGGCACGCGCCGCCGCTTGCGCCACCACGTGAAATTCCCGGCTGATGTCATGCACCCGAACCATGGTGTCGCGCTGGACCCAGGAACCCTGCCACTGATGGAAATCCCAGCCATGATGCGTGTCCGTGTTCCAGGCCCCACGCCGTACCGTGACCCGGCCATGCGCGCCGAACCGGTCCAGATAGTCGCTGATGAAGATCGGCCGCAGGTTCGAATGGCCGGCACGAATTTCCTCCAACGCTTCATGATAGAAGTAGGTCCAGAAGTTGGACTTCGCAGCGACGTTGCGGAACCAGCCGCCGTTATCGCCGTCGGTGGCGGTGGTCACCAGCGGCGGAAAGTCGCACCACTTGGTGCGTTCGTGCAGCTCGTGATAGAACCAGCCGTAATCCATGCCGGCCAGTTGGGCGTCGGACAATTCACGGTCGCGGACGATGATGATGATCTCTTCGCCGCCGTACTCGGCGATGTGCGGCCGGTAGCGCAGTTCCTGCCAGTGCATCGAATCCACCGGGTCCACGTACTCACAGTCCACCAGAACGTAACGATAACCGGCCTTTTTCAGGTGCGGGATCAGCCGCATATCGAAGCCCATTTCCGGCGGCCAGAACCCGTTGAACTGGGTGCGCCAGAGCAGATGGCGGGCGATCGTCTGCCAGCGGGTAATGTGTTCATCCCAGTCCGCTTCGGGAATCAGCGCCAGCACCGGGTGATAGTAACCGGTGCCGAGAATCTCGAAAACTTGCTGGTTTTGTAGATACCAGAGCAACTTGCCGCAGTCCACGATCCCATAGGCCCGCTCCTGGAAGCTGGGGTTGGACAGGGTTTCCAGCAGCGTCCCGGACAAGGATAGATGCACGCGGGCGAGATCCTGATAATCCCATAAGGCCCGTGGCATACGGTCGTAGGCAAACAAAATTTCCTTGGCCTCCCACTCGCTGGTTTCGAGCAGGTGATCCAGATTACTCGGGGGCTGGTGCATGTTCAGCACCAACGCATGGTGAATTTCTCGCATCGCGCGTCTCCTTGTTCTGTTCGGGTGGGCGATGGCGAAACCCCATGGCCCATATAAGTTTGTCTTTATATTCCACTATTAATGATACAACAAAGAACCGGCTCCGGTGGTCACGCGTCACGCGATGTCAGGTAATTTCCAGACTTGAGCGCCTACGAAGGTCGCCGCTTCGATCAGCACAGTGCGGACTACCAGCCGCCGAAACCTAAATAGTACTTCGAACTGAGTTGACTTCATGGTGCCAAGCCAAAATGAGCATTGCTGCCCCACACCCCGAAACCGGGTGAAATCGCCAAATAATTGAGAATTACTGTTGACTTGAAGACGTTTGCAAATACGCTATATTCAAAAGATCCAATCGTCAGCGATCATCAAAAATACCAACAAGGAGAGGCTGCTTGCTGCACGCGCTGGCATTATGGTTGTTCTGCTTTGGCCTTTGGCTGCTGCTGTCCGGCTATTTCGATGTTCCCCTGTTGCTGGGCTTCGGCGTGCTGTCGTGCGCGCTCGTGGTGTTCGTCGCCTGGCGCACGGAAGTGATCGATCCCGAGGAACGACCGCTGCGCCTGCGATTCAACCTCCATATCTTCAGCTACTGGCCCTGGCTGCTGTGGCAAATCGTGCTGTCCAATCTCGATGTCGCCAAGCGCATCCTCGATCCCAGGCTGCCGATCAGTCCCACGCTGATCACCCTCAGACCGACCCAGCGCAGCGATCTGGGCCGGGTCATTTACGCCAATTCCATCACCCTGACACCGGGCACGGTGACCACCGCCCTGAGCGGCGACACGCTCGAAGTCCACGCGCTGACCCGGGAAGCGGCGGATTCCCTGCTGGAGGGCGACATGGACCGGCGCGTCACCCGGCTGGAAGGAGGCAACTGATGTTCGCGGCCACGGCGCTCGGCATTCTGGCTTGCATGATCCTGGCGATGGCGCGCGCCGTGCTGGGTCCCACCGTCTACAACCGCATCCTGGCGGTCAACTCCTTCGGCACTCTGACCGTGCTGCTCATCGCCGTGCTGGGGTTCATGACCGGGCGTCCCGATTTTCTCGACATCGCCCTGGTGTACGCCTTCATCAACTTCATCGGCACCATCGCGGTGCTCAAGTTCATCCGCTATGGGGACATGGGCTGGCCGCGCAACGAGCCCGATGAGCCCCAGAGTGATTTGTGATGGCCGTGTTGATTGATCTGCTCAGTTGGCTGATCTTGCTCGGCGGCGTGGCGTTCGCGCTGATCGGCAGCGTGGGTCTGCTGCGGATGCCGGATTTCTACACCCGCCTGCATGCGGCGGGCATTACCGACACGCTCGGCGCCGGCTTGATCCTGCTCGGCCTGATGTTGCAGGCCGGCTGGACCCTGATCAGCGTCAAGCTGCTGCTGATTCTGATCTTTTTGTGGTTCACCGGTCCCATCGCGACCCATGCCCTGTCCCGGGCGGCGCTGCTCGATCCCGATAATCCGCCGCCGATCCTGCACGAGGAAGCGCCGCCATCGAAGTCCTAGTTGATATCTTCCTGCTGACCCTGCTGGTCGTCACCGCCGTAGCCGCCATTCGCTTGCGGGATTTGTTCGCGGTGGTGATGCTGTTCGGCATTTACAGCCTGGTGTCGGCCAGCCTGTTCGTGATCCTGGACGCCGTGGACGTGGCGTTTACCGAGGCCTCGGTGGGGGCGGGAGTCTCCACGGTGTTCATGCTGGGCACCCTGGCGCTGACCACCAGCCGCGAAAAAACGCCGGCCGCCCACAAGCCGCTGTTGCCCTTGCTGGTGGTGACCATCACGGGTCTGGCGCTGGTCTACGGCACCTGGGACATTCCCCCCTACGGCGATCCGGCCAATCCGATCCACCATCACCTGGTGCAGCGCTTTATCGAAGACTCGCCTCAGGAAATCGGCATTCCCAACGTCGTGACGTCGGTGCTGGCCAGTTACCGGGGCTACGACACGCTCGGCGAGACGACCGTGGTGTTCACCGCCGCCATCGGCGTGCTGGTGCTGGTCGGCGGCGCGCGGCGGCGGCGTTCCCGCAAGGATGAACCGAAATGAAACGCTACACCATTCCGCGCCTCGGTACCAAATTGCTGTTACCGCTGATTTTATTGTTCGCGCTGTACGTGCAGTTTCACGGCGATTACGGCCCGGGCGGCGGGTTTCAGGCTGGCGTCATTTTCGGCGCGGGCTTCATTCTCTACGCGCTGATTTACGGGCTCGATCACGCCCACCGGCTGATGCCCCTGTGGTTGCTGCGCATCGGGATCTCGCTGGGGGTGCTGATCTACGCCAGCGTAGGCCTGGTCGGGCTGTTGCTGGGGGGGAATTATCTGGATTACGGCGTGCTCGATCACCACGATCCGGCGCACGGCCAGCATCTGGGCATCCTGTTGGTGGAGCTGGGCGTCGGCATCACCGTGTCGGCGGTCATGGTGACCATTTTCTATGCCTTCGCCGGCCGGGGACGATGAGTAGCGAGTGGCGAGCGGCGAGTGAATAGCAGGCGGGGGGCCGAAGCGAGTGCAAATCCTGGGGCACTATAATTACTGGATTTTCATCATCCTGATGATGTGCGGGTTTTACGTCGTTATCTCGAGCGGCAACCTGGTGAAGAAACTGGTGGGTCTGAACATCTTTCAGACCTCGGTGTTCATCCTCTACATCAGCATGGGCAAGATCATCGGCGGCACCGCGCCCATCGTCATCAATCAGCCGGTGGTCTACAGCAACCCGATGCCGCACGTGCTGATCCTGACTGCCATCGTGGTCGGCATCGCCACCACCTCGCTCGGTCTGGCGCTGGTGGTGCGCATCCACGAGGCCTATGGGACCATCGAGGAAGACGAGATTCACGCCCAAAACGAAGAAGAAGCCCTGTGATCGCCCATCTGCCCGCGCTTCAGGTCGTCATTCCCCTTATTTCAGCGCCGCTGTGCGCGCTGTTGCCCGCCGGCCGCACGGTCTGGCTGGCGGCCATGACGGCGAGCTGGCTGGCGTTTCTCATGGCCGCCCTGCTGCTGAACCAGGTGCTGGCGCATGGCCCGATTTCCTATCTGATGGGAAGCTGGCCCGTGCCCTGGGGCATCGAATACCGGGTGGACGCGCTCAACGCCTACATGCTGCTGATCGTGGCGGGGATCGGGGCCATCGTCATGACCTTCGGGCGGGTGATTGTCGAGAACCGTATCCGCCTGCCTGTCAACAAGCAGCCCTGGTTTTACACGGCGTACCTGCTGTGTCTGACCGGCCTGCTGGGGATCACGATTACCGGCGACGCCTTCAACGTCTTCGTATTCCTGGAAATCTCGTCGCTGTCGAGCTACGTGTTGATCAGCATCGGCCGCGACCGCCGCGCGCTGACCGCCGCCTATCAGTACCTGATCATGGGCACGATCGGCGCCACGTTCATTTTGATCGGCATCGGCCTGCTGTACGTGATGACCGGCACCTTGAACATGGGGGATCTGGCCGCCCGCATCCCGGCGGTGGCCGACACCCGCACCGTGCGCGCCGCGTTCGCCTTTCTGACCATCGGCGTCAGCCTCAAGCTGGCGCTGTTTCCGCTCCACCTCTGGCTGCCCAACGCCTACGCCTACGCGCCCTCGGTGGTAACGGCCTTCCTGGCGGCCACCGCCACCAAGGTAGCGGTCTACGTGCTGCTGCGCTTCTTCTTCACCATTTTCGGGGCCAAATTCTCGTTTGAAGCCATGCAGTTGGATAAGGTCCTGCTGCCGCTGGCCCTGGTGGGGATTTTCAGCGCGTCCTTGGTGGCGATTTTCCAGACCAACGTCAAGCGAATGCTGGCCTATTCCAGCGTCGCCCAGATCGGCTACATGATCCTGGGCATCAGCCTGGTGTCGGTGACCGGCCTGACCGCCGGTATCAGCCATCTGTTCAACCACGCCTTGATGAAGGGCGCGCTGTTCATGGCGCTCGGCTGCATATCGTTCCGGGTCGGGGCCGCCGAACTGGACCGCATGGCGGGGGTGGGTCGGGCCATGCCCTGGACCATGGGCGCGTTCGTGATCGGGGGCCTGAGCCTGATCGGGGTGCCGCTGACGGCGGGTTTCGTCAGCAAGTGGTATCTGATCGTGGGCGCGCTGGAAAAGGGCTGGTGGCCGGTAGCGGTGCTGGTGCTCGTCACTTCGCTGCTGGCGGTGATCTACATCTGGCGGGTGGTGGAAGTGGCCTACTTCAAGCCGGCGCCGGAAGGGCGGGTCGTGCGCGAAGCGCCGCTGGCACTGCTGGTTCCCACCTGGGCGCTGGCCCTGGCCAATCTCTATTTCGGGCTGGATACCTCGCTGAACGCAGGGGTGGCCCGGCTGGCGGCGCAGAGTTTGCTGGGGGTCAGCCAGTGAAAAAGC
>CALMNY010000031.1 GCA_937872125.1 uncultured Candidatus Competibacteraceae bacterium
GGGCTCATTGACAAGCACATTGCTGACATGCCAGAGCTTGTGAGACTGTTCGGTCAGCGCCGCGACCAGCTTGGGATGAGCGTGGCCCAGCCCGGTGACGGCGATGCCGCCCGCGAAATCAATGTACTCGCGCCCGCCCTGATCCCACAGGCGGGAACCCTCGCCGCGCACCGGAATGATCGCCGCCGGGGCGTAGTTGGGCACCATGAATTCGTCGAACAGCGCGCGGGTGACAGGGGGGTGGTTCATCGGAATGATCCTGAGCGTTGAAGAATTGAGCGTATGCAGGCGAGATTTATAGCATGGGGCCGGGGAGTTTAGGCACGGTGTGCGCGCATCAGACCAGGGCGGGATTCGCCCGTTCCAGGATCGCATCGAGCGCCAGCCCGCGCGGCAGGGTTCCATAGTGGCGTTCGTTGTGGTCGCCCAGGCGCGTGGCGATGAACGCCTCGGCTACGGGCGGGCCGCCGGTTTGCGTCAGCAGGGCCGCTTGCAGGGTCAGCGCCATGTGTTCCACCAGCGTTCGGGCGCGGTATTCCAGATCAGCAGGATCGGCCAGTTCATCCTGGAGCCGCTGGATCGCCCGGTCCAGCCGGGCGTCCGCGCCCTTGGCCCGGTTCAGCTCAGCCAGCCATACGTCCAGCACAGCGGGGGTCTTGACCAGGGCGCGCAGCACATCCAGCGCCTGGACGTTGCCGGAGCCTTCCCAGATGGCGTTGATCGGCGCTTCGCGGTACAGGCGCGGCATGATGCAGTTTTCCATCACGCCGTTGCCGCCGATACATTCCATGGCCTCATAGGCGTGGTGCGGGGTTCGCTTGCAGATCCAGTATTTGCCCACTGCCGCGCCCAGCCGCAGAAGCAGGCGCTCGTGTTGCTGACCGGAATTGTCCAGCGCCCGCGCCATCCGCAAGGTCAGCGCCAGCGAACCCTCGACTTCCAGGTGCAGGTCAGCCAGCACGTTCCGCATCAGCGGTTGTTCGATGAGGCGGCGACCAAAGGCGCTCCGATGCGTAGCATGATGGACGGCCTGGGCGACCGCCTGGCGCTGGCCGGCGCTGGAGCCGATCATGCAATCGAAACGGGTCAGGGCCACCATCGCCAGAATAGCCTGCACCCCCCGGCTTTCCTCGCCGACCAGCCAGCCCAGCGCGCCGCGCAACTCCACCTCGCTGGAGGCATTGGCGACATTGCCCATCTTGTTTTTGAGCCGCTGAACCTGGAGCGGATTGCGCGTCCCGTCCGGCCGCCAGCGCGGGACCAGGAAGCAACTCAGGCCGCCAGGCGCCTGCGCCAGCATCAGGAAGGCGTCGCACATCGGCGCTGACAGAAACCATTTGTGGCCCACCAGTTCGTAGGCTGCGCCGGGACCGCCAGCGCCCAGTGGATAGGCGCGAGTGGTGTTGGTGCGCACATCGGAGCCGCCCTGCTTTTCGGTCATGCCCATACCGATGACCAGCCCCGGCTTCTGCTCGGCAGGGACATTGCGGGGATCGTAGACGCGGGCCAGCGTTTTGGGCAGCCACTGCTGGGCGATGGCGGGCGTCAGTTTCAGCGTGGGCGCGGCGGCGAAGGTCATGGTCACCGGACAACCGTGCGCCGCTTCGACCTGGACGTGCAGGTAGTATTTGGCGGCGCGGGCGACGTGCGCGCCCGGCCTGGGGTCGGTCCACGGGGCGGAATGCAGCCCCTCGGTGAACGCCAGGTTCATCAACTGGTGATAGCTGGGATGATAGCGGACCTCGTCCACCCGGTAGCCGAAGCGGTCGTGGGTATCGAACTGGGGCTTGTGTTCATTGGCCAGGAAACCCAGTTCGATGATTTCGGGACGACCGCAGACTGCACCGTAGCGCGTCAGGTCGTCCACCGCCCAGGCAGCGCCTTCGCGGATCACGCCGTCCTTGAGCGCAGAGTCACTCGTAAACAGGTTGTAGTCTTGCAGGGGCGGCGCTTGATTGAAGACTTCGTGGGTTTCCACCAACATCCCGGATCGGTCGAAGTTTTGTAGATTCATAAGAGGCTTGGAGTCTTGTGATGGATCAGAAGCGACCCAGCGCCCGGGCGCCGCCGGATAGATGGGATATTTCATCTTGTCACCGTTTGACGATACTCTATTTCGGTAAGACGAGCCACTATTCCCGTGCCCGATGGATTGCAGTCCCAGGGACTACGCGCCCGCCGTTATCTTCATCATTTGCGCGACCGAGGTGAATTTCAGCAATGCCGCAGACTATTCCAGAATCCAGTTATCTGATGCGGATGGCGGATGGGACGATCAAACAGGTAAACCCGTTTACCGGTACGGAAGTGTGGACCGTTCCGGGTCGAGGCAACCGGCCGTTGGGGGTGAGTACGCACGCGCCGGTTCCGCTTGATCCCGCCCGGCAGGACGCCCACTGCGCGTTCTGCGCCCGCCGTTATCTGGAAACGCCGCCCGAAAAGGCGCGATTGGTCCGGGTGGACGGTAAGTTCGTTACGCTGCGCCATCTGCTCTTCGATGCGCTGTTTGACACGGTGGCCGAATTCCGCCGTATCCCCAATCTGTTCGAGATCGTTTCCTTTGAGTACTGGCAGAAAAACTTCGGCTATAAGCTGCCGGACGCTATCGAAGCGTACAAGCGCAACTATCTGAATTCAGCGTCCGGCCGCTCTCATGTCCTCAAGGTGGTGGAACAGCGGTTGAAAGCCGCCGGGGTGGATGAAGCGGTCTGGGAGCGGATGCCAATGGATGAGCGGCTTCAACTGGCCAATGCCTTCTTCGGCGGCGGCCACGAAGTGATCGTCGCCCGGCGGCATTTCGTGGATGGCGCCACCCACGATCATCAACTGGCGTCCTCTGGAACCCTCACGCCGGAAGAGCATTACCAGTATCTGCGCTTCACCATCGACGCCATGCGCGATATCTATGTCAACAATCGCTATGTGCGCTATGTGGCGGTGTTCCAGAACTGGCTGAAGCCGGCGGGCGCCTCCTTCGATCATCTGCACAAGCAACTGGTGGCCATTGACGAGCGGGGTTACCAGAACGAGGTGGAGTTGGAACGGGTACGGGATAACCCCAACTTTTACAATGAGGCCGCCGTCAATTTCGCCGGCTATCGCAACCTGGTGGTGGCCGAAAATGATTACGCCATCGCCTTTGCCGGCTTCGGCCATCGCTATCCCACGCTGGAAATCTTCTCCAAGAGCGAGCGCAGCCAGCCGTGGAACCACTCCCCGGACGAGTTGCGCGGCATGTCCGATCTGGTTCATGCCTGTCACGCTGCGACCGGCGCCGAGATTCCCTGTAACGAGGAGTGGTATTACAAACCGCCTGACGTAGACGTGCCGATGCCGTGGCGGATACTGCTCAAGTGGCGGGTGTCAACGCCCGCCGGCTTCGAGGGTGGCACCAAAATTTACGTCAACACCATTGACCCGGAGACCTTGCGCGACCGGGTAGTGCCACGATTGTTCCAACTCAAGAACGAGGGGCGGATCGCGCCAGTGAAGATTGCTTTTGAATGCGCCTGCATCCCCAACTGCCTCCGCTACAACCCTGCCGTGCGCCAGCAGGAGCAGGAATCGTCCCATTCCGAGTTTCCGCCCTTGTCGGATGGCCGACGCTGAGACGGGCAATCAAGGGTTCGTGTTTCAACCGGGCTGAAGCCATGTAGGGTACGCACCGCGTAC
>CALMNY010000032.1 GCA_937872125.1 uncultured Candidatus Competibacteraceae bacterium
GGCCCGGCAGCGGTCGGCCAATGGATTCCCAAGTGCGCCGGCCCATCACCAGTGGCTTGCCCATCGTGGTCTGCTTGAAGAAACGCAAATCTGCCGGCAATCGCCACGGCAGGCGATTATCCCGGCCGATGACCCGGTTGCGCGCCAGCGCAGCGATCAGCGCCAATAGGGGCGTCATGTCGGTGGTGGGGGCAGGTTAACGGCGGGCACGCTCCAGGCGGGAACACCAGGCGCATCCAGCCGGATCGCGGTTAGCCGGTTGCCCCAGACGCAGCCGCTGTCGAGCGCGTAGATGCCCGGCGCGCGGAAGTAGCCCAGCGCCGCCCAGTGACCGAACACGAGATTGAGATCAGCATTGCGCCGGCCCGGCACAGCGAACCAGGGCAACAGGCCGGGTTCCTGACTGCCGGGCGGTCCCTTCTCGGAGAAGGACAGCGCGCCATCCGCCGTGCAGAACCGCATCCGGGTCAGGGCGTTGACGGTGAAGCGCAGCCGGTCATCACCGGCCAGATCATTCCGCCAGCGGCGCGGCTCGCCGCCGAACATGCGGGCCAGGAAAGCCTCGTAATCCGGCCCGCGCAGGGTCGCTTCCAGTTCCGCCGCGCAGCGTTGCGCCAGCGTTAAATCCCACTGCGGCGGCAACCCCGCATGAACCAGGGTGAAACCGAGCGCCGGATCGTGATGCAACAATGGCCGCCGACGCAGCCAGTCCAACAGTTCGCCGTGGTCGGGGGCGTCGAGAATGGTGTGGAACGTATCCTTGCGCTTGGGCTTGACCTGACCGGCGGCGATCGCCAGCAGAGTCAGGTCGTGATTGCCCAGCACCACCACCGCCCCCTCGCCCAGCCCCTGCACCAGCCGCAACACCTCCACCGAATGCGGCCCGCGATTGACCAGATCGCCGACCAGCCATAGGGCGTCGGCGGCGGGATCGAACCGCAGCCGGTCCAGCAGGCGCCGCAAGGGGTCGTAGCAACCCTGAATATCGCCAATCGCGTAAACGGCCATGTGCGGACCCTTCAGGGCTTGACCGGCGGCAATGGCGGTAATTGATCGAGAATGCGCCGAGCCACGCCTGGATAGTCGTCGTCGAAATGATGGTCGCCAGGCATTTTTTCGACGATCACGCCCAGCTCGGCCAGCTTCGGACAGGCCGCGTCCGTTTCGTCGGCGCCGTAAATGCACAGCCGTTTGAGGCTGCCCAGCTTCTCCAACTCCGGCCGCACCGGCTGGTCGCCCTCGCCCGGTTTGCTGCTGATCCAGTCCGTCAGGTTGAACTCGAAGGAGGCGTAATCCGACAGACCCAGCAACGCCAGCAGATCAATGCGGTCTCGCAGTTCCTGCGGCAGGCGGTTGACGACCGCCGGCAGCACGTCCGCGCCAAATGAATAGCCGATCAGCACGATCCGGCTCTTTTTCCAGGCGTCCAGGTAGTAGCGCAGCGCCCGCTCCAAATCCAGCGCCACTTCATCCGGCTGGTGGGCTTTCCAGAAATAGCTCAGCGAATCCCAGCCCACGGTAGGCAACCCGTTTTTCGCCAGTTCGGCGGTTACGGCGCGATCGAACAACGCCCAGCCGCCATCGCCGGAGAACATCACCGCCAAGTGCGGCCGGTCGGGACCGCCGGTGACGGGCACCTCAGTGAGCGGTGCGCCGCTGACGCTGGCGTCGGGCTGGACTTGCCGGACGATGCCGGGGTCCAGCCATTGCAGCAGTGCGGAGACTTGTGGCAGCCAGTTTTTGACTCCTTCCGCGCCGGGGATATCGGCCAGCCGGGCCAGTTGAATGGATTGGACGAACTGCGCGGCGGCTCCGGTATCACAAGCCGGCCGGTTCTGGAACACGAACCAGGTCGTCGGCATTCGGGCGGTGGGCTTGAGCAGCAGGCCCTTGCTATCCGGCAGCGCGGCGCTGTCCAGATTCGCCGCTCCCTTGCAGAGCGGCTTGCGCAGCGGCAATTCCGGGCAGAAGTCCACCCCCACGCCGGCGTGAACCTGGTCGGCTGTCGCCTGCGCCAGCGCCGCGTAGGTTAGCGCCGCCCCCGCCCCGTAACCCAGCAGGATCGGGGGCTGGTGGGTCGCAATGGGATAGCGTTGCTCCATCAGCCGGTTCAATTGATCGAAGTCCGCCGCCGGATTGGCGCAAGCAGCCCCGGCCCGGTCGAGCCGGGTCAGATAATCGTTCAGATCAATGCTCGCCACCACGTAATCCAGTTCCGCAACCGCTTTCGCTACCGTCGTCAGTTCAGCGGTCCAGCCGCCGGTCCCGGCTGCAAACAGAACGACGCCCTTCGGTTCATCGGTGGTGCGCTGGATGCTCAGTTTGCCAAAGGTCGCATCGTCCAGCATCTCTTCCGCGGTCTCCGCCCACGCGGTGGGAGTCGCCAGCAGCGCGCCGGCCAGAAAAATTGCCGGGAACAGATATATAAGATTTTGATTTTGAATTATTTTCATGGCAACGCGAGAATAGCGTCCCGATTGGTCCAGGACGCGACTTTGGCCGCCGCCGCTGCGCGGGGCAACCATTGGTATTCGCCATGTTCGGCGGGATTGAGAAGGATGGGCTGGCGTTCCGGCAGCAAAACCCGGAAGACGTGTTCAACGTTCTCGGCAACATTCGGCGCGTAACGATGCCGCCAGGCCGGCAGGATTGGGAAGCGGTTGATCACGCCGCACGCCACAATTTCTGCTGCGTCGCTCAATCCGGTTTCCTCCCGCAACTCCCGCTGCGCGGCGGCCAGCGGGTCGGTTTCATCCCAGCGCAGACTGCCGGTCACCGACTGCCAGAAATCGGGCGGGTGCCGCCGAAGCAGCACCAGCACCTCATCCGCCGCCGTGTACACCACCACCAGCACCGATTCCGGGCGTTTGGCGCGGAGTGAACTTTCCACGCCCACGGTCAGGGCGTGCGGCGCAGGCGGATGTTCAGATCGCGCAACTGCGCCTCGGTAACGGGTGCCGGCGCCTGGGTGAGCAGGCAGGCGGCGCTCTGGGTTTTGGGGAACGCCATCACGTCGCGGATGGAGGTAGCCCCGACCATCAGCATCACCAGCCGATCCAGGCCAAAGGCCAGACCCCCGTGCGGGGGACAGCCAAACTTCAGCGCATCCAGCAGGAAGCCGAACTTGGCCCGCGCTTCTTCGGGACCGATGCCCAGCAGTTCGAACACGGTGTTCTGCATCTCCTGGCGGTGGATACGGACCGAGCCGCCGCCGATTTCCGTACCGTTCAGCACCATGTCGTAGGCCCGCGACAGGCAGCGTTCGGGATTGGCGCGCACCTCGGCGGGGTCGTCGGTGCGCGGCGCGGTGAAGGGATGGTGCAGGGCGTTCCAGCGCCGGTCCTGCTCGTCCCACTCGAACATCGGGAAATTGACCACCCACAACGGCGCCCATTCGCCGTGGATCAGGCCGAGATCCTGGCCGAGCTTGATCCGCAGCGCGCCCAGCGCATCGTTGACCACCTTGGCCGAATCCGCGCCGAAGAACAGCAGATCACCGTTCTCCGCCCCAGTGCGGGTGAGAATCTTGGTCAACACCTCATCGGGCAGGAATTTTACGATGGGCGCCTGCAAGCCTTCGCGCCCGGCGGCGGCATCGTTGACCTTGATGTAGGCCAGTCCTTTCGCGCCGTAACGACCGACGAATTCCGTATACAGGTCAATCTCGCGGCGGCTGAGTTTGCCACCGTTCGGCACCCGCAGCGCCGCCACCCGGCCGTGGGGATTGTTGGCCGGTCCAGAGAATAGCTTGAATTCGACGCCGGCCATCAAATCCGACAGTTCGGTCAGTTCCAGCGGAATGCGCAAATCCGGCTTGTCGGAGCCGTAACGCTGCATCGCGGTCTCGTAGGGCATCCGGGGGAACGGGTTGGGCAATTCCACGTTCAGCACGGCCTTAAACATCCAGCGGATCATCTCTTCCATCAGTTCGGTAATGGCCTGTTCGTCCATGAACGAGGTTTCGATGTCGAGCTGGGTGAATTCCGGCTGGCGGTCGGCGCGCAGGTCTTCGTCGCGGAAGCAGCGCACCACCTGATAGTAGCGATCCAGGCCGGCCATCATCAGCAACTGCTTGAACAACTGTGGCGACTGCGGCAGGGCGAAGAAACAGCCGGGATGGGTCCGGCTGGGCACCAGATAGTCGCGGGCGCCTTCCGGGGTCGCCTTGGTCAGCATCGGGGTTTCGATGTCCATGAAGCCGTGCTGCTCCAGGAACCGGCGCAGGGCGCTGATCACCCGGGTGCGCAGCCGCAGCCGCTCCTGCATCTCCGGCCGGCGCAGGTCGAGATAGCGGTAGCGCAACCGCACTTCCTCAGAGGTGTCCGCATCGTCCAACTGGAACGGTAGCGGCTCGGACCGGTTGAGGATTTCCAGTTCGCTGGCCAGCACCTCGATTGCGCCAGTGATCAGATTGGGATTCACGGTGCCCTCGGGCCGCCGCCGCACCCGGCCCTTCACCTGCAGCACGTATTCGTTGCGCACCCGCTCGGCGTTGGCGAAGGCGTCCGGGGTGTCGGGGTCAATCACCACCTGCACCAGACCCTCGCGGTCGCGCAAGTCAACGAAGATCACGCCGCCATGATCGCGGCGGCGGTGCGCCCAACCGCAAAGGGTGACATCTTGATCCAACAGGGTCTCGGTGACCTGGCCGCAATAATGGCTGCGCATGGTGTCTGGTTTCCGTCTGAGGGCAAAATTCCAAGGGAAGCGCGAAGTTCGGCGCGTCGGGATGGCCGATTTCAGGAACGGGAATGTTAAGGACTCAAACCACGCGCCGCAACCAGGACAATTCAAGAAGGATGCAGGATGCAGGCCGGCCTTTCCGGCCGATTACAACAAGCCGCCGCCGAAAATGTGCGGCAAATCCAGAATGGGAATCGGCTGATTGTTCTGTTTGAAACAGGAAATCGCCAGCGTTCGCCAATCGTCCGGTTGTTGCGGTAAGGCGCAGGCCTGCTCATCAGTGACGCTGGCCCGCATGGGAATGCTGGCCAGCAACAATGCACCATACTCTGGGTCCGCACCCGGCCGCGTCTGGTAGGCGAACACCCCGACCAGCGTCTGCGCACGGTGCGTGGGCTGTCTCCGCAACCAGGCCGCCAGATCCATCGCCGGCAACACGGCGTCATTCCAGACCAGCACCTGGCGGCAGTAAAACGGGCTGCGCGGGACCTCCAGCAGGGTCGGCGCCTCGATCAAATGCACCATCTCGCGTTCGCCGACGGCGGCCCGCAGTTGCTGATCCAGCGCCAACACCCAGGCGGTGCTTTCAGCCATCGGCGTTCTCCGTGGCCGCGGCAAGCAGGGCTGCCAACCGTTCGGTGGTGGTGACGCAACCCAGCCCATCTTTCAGGAGCACCAGCGCCTGAATGGGCGAATCCGGCAGCGCCATACAGGCCGGCACGGCCAGCCGGCGGGGCGGTTCCGGCAAGGTTTCAACCTGGTCACAAACCAGACCGAAGCGATCCATGCCGTTATCCAGCAACGGGCAGGCCCGGCGACCATCCGGCAGGTTCGGCAAAAGCGCCAATTCACCGGACAGGCTATACACCGGCCACCATTCGCCTGCGAACGCTACGGCCCCGACGCTGTGTGGAATCCGCACCTCGCGGTCAATGTCCAGCAGCGACTCCAGCGCCCGAATTTCCGCTTGCGGCACCAGCCATTTGCGCCCGTCCAGGGTCAGTACGGCGAACGCCGGGGTCGCCTGAAGATCGTTCCATGCCGGTTGAGTGGGCGCGTTCATGCGGGCTGCAACAGGCGGTGGATATGTCCCAGCAGTTCGTCTTCCATGAACGGCTTGGTCAGGTAAACATTAACGCCGGTCGTTTCCGCTTCGCGCCGGTGCTTCTCGGTAGAACGCGAGGTGATCATGATGACCGGCAAGGTGTGCGTGGCCTGGTTGGCGCGCAGATGGGCGGTCAATTCCAGCCCGTTCATGCGCGGCATCTCCAGATCGGCCAGCACCAGATCGGGGCGCTTGCCCTTGATGATCTCAATCGCCTCCAGGCCATCGCGGGCGGTGCGCACCTCGAAGCCGGCATCCTGGGCGAACTGCGCCAGCGAGCGGCGGGCGCTCAGCGAATCGTCCACCGCCAGCACGAAGGGGCGATGAGGAGCGGGGGCGACGGGTGTTGCCGCGCGGACTATGGGATGCACCGCCTGGCCAGTAGCCGGGGCGCGCAGCAGTTCCGGTAAATCCAGCACTGGCGCGACGCTGCCATCGCCCAGGATGGTGGCTCCCACAATGCCGTTGAGCTTCGGCAAGTACTGCCCCAGATGCTTGACCACCAGATCGCGGCTATCCACGACCTCCGGCACTAAAACAGCGCGAAGGGTGCCCGTCTCCTCCCGCACCAGCAACACCGATGGTGTGGTGCGGTTCCGGGCGCGATGATCCGGCGGCAGGTTGAGCAACGTATCCAGGACAGTGAGTTCGTAGACCTCATCGCCCATTCGGAAGGTGGCGACCTGGCCCAGCTTTTGGATCGAGCCGACGCCGGAATAGAGAATCTGCTCGATGCCCCGGTCGGAAATAGCCAGCAGGTGATCGCGCGGGCGCACCAGCAGCGCATGGGTGGAAATCAGGGTGACGGGCAAGCGCAATTCCATCAGGCAACCCTGGCCGGCCCGGGTCTGGATGCGCAATGAGCCTTTCATCGCCAGCAGTCGGCTGTAAACCATATCCATGCCGATACCGCGCCCCGAGGTCTGGGTAGCGGCGTCGCGGGTGGAAAAGCCCGGCAACAGGATCAAGCGGGCCAGTTCGTCGTCCGGCAACGACTGGTCGGCGCTGATCAGACCACGTTCCATAGCCGTTTGCCGAATCGCCGCCAGGTCCAGCCCGGCGCCGTCGTCCTGACAACGGATGAGAATGTTGTTGCCCTCGCGCTCGAAGCTAAGCTCGATGCGCCCGACCGGCGGCTTGCCCAGGCGTTGGCGCTCGGCGGGGGATTCAATCCCGTGGTCCACCGCGTTGCGCAGCATGTGCATCAGCGGATCCACCATGTCGTTCAGGACGTTGCTGTCCATCAGCGTGCCCGCGCCGCGCACCGTCAGTTCGACCTCCTTGTCCACCAGCCGGCAGGTTTGCCGCACGCTGCGCTGCAAGCGCGGCGCTATCGTCTGGATCGGCACCATGCGGGTGCGCAACACCGCTTCCTGGTTGTCGCGGTGCAGGCGGCCCTGATCCACCAGCAGGGCGTCCAGCGCCGCCAGATTCTCCTCGATGGCGCGGCCCAGTTCGCGGGCGTCGGTGGCCGCTTCTACCAGGCGATGGGTGACGGTGTTGAGTTCGTTGTACTGCTCCAGTTCCAGCGGATCGAAATCGCCGCGCTGCATGGATTTGGACAGCGGCGACGATACATTGCGGATATCAACCAGTTGCTCCAATTCAGCAGTCAGTTGCTGGAACAGGTGGTTTTGCCCCATGACCGACCGGGTCTGGGCGACGGTTTTGCGAATCCGCTCCTGGACTTGACCGGTGAGGATGATGCTCTCGCCCACCAGCCGCAATACATCGTCCACCAGATGAGCGGGAACGCGCAGGGTCGCTTCGGTCGCGGCAACCGTGGGTTGTGGCGCGGTTGGCTGTGGTTCGGGCGGTTCGATCGGTTCCGGTTGGGTGTTCGTTGCCGCCGGCGCTTCGTCATCGGTCGGTATCCCTGTCCGGTCAATCCGGTTCGCCCAATCCAGCACCGCTTGCAACACGGTCAACGCTTGCGGCGGCGGCGCGCTGATGCCGAGCAGCGCCTCGCTCATGGTTTCCAGACAATCAGCCGCATTCAGGAGGGTTTCGGCCAACGGCCGGTTGGGCAACGCCTCATGCTTGGCGAGCGCCTGCAAAATGTCCTCGATATGGTGGGTCAGCGCAGCGATGCCGCGCACGCCGACGGTATTGCCAGCGCCTTTCAGGGTGTGGGCGATACGCCGCGCTACATCCACATCCTCAAGCTGGCCGCCGCCCGCCGCCAGTCGCTGGATGGCAGCGGAGAATTCGGCGGCCTGATGAGGCAATTCCTGCAACAGACCGTCCAGCAATTCCTGATTGACATCGGCGGGCAGCGCCAGCGATATATCTTCGGGCTGCGCCTGGCGGGGTCGGGCTTCCGCTTCAGCCTCCTCGGTGACCAGCGTTGGTGCGACCAGCAGATCAATGAGCGGCGCTGCATCCGCCGCTGCCAGTGGTTGCGGCCAGCGCATATCCTGTAAATGGTTGACCAGGGCCGTGCAGACGGCGCGGTCGTTCAGGGCGTGCAGATAGCCGAGCGCCAGTTCGGGCCAGGCTTCCACCACTTGCCGCTGTTCGGTCTGCAGCGAGGTATCCTGAACCGCCAGAATGCCCAGATTAGCCTGCAAGCAGATACAAACCTGCTGTAGTCCGGTTAAGCCGATGGATGCCGCCGCATCCCCCAGGCGTTCCAGATGCTCGGCATAACCGGATAGCGCCTCGGCCCGGGCCGTGGGCGTGCTGGCGGCGACTCTAGCCACAGCCAGAATTTCATCAGTGGTTGCGGCGATTTGGGTAATTTCCGCACACAGAATGTCAATCAATTCCTGGCGGGCTTCGCTGGCGTTCACCGGGGCGCCGGCGAATTCTTCGTCCTCGTCCTCCTCCTCGTCCGTGGGTTCCGGCTCTTCCGCCTCGACCACCGGTTCGGGTTCCGGCTCTTCCGCCTCGACCACCGGTTCGGGTTCCGGCTCTTCCGTCTCGACCACCGGTTCGGATTCCGGCTCTTCCGCCTCAGCCGCTACTACGGTTTCAGTCAGCCGTTCGGGAGTACTGGTTTGAGCATCTCCCTCCGCACCCTCTCCTCCCACGAGGGCAGGGGAGGGCAAGTATTCGGTGATCGCGCAAGACTCAATCCCTCCTGGTGGGGAAAGGGGGGCGTGGAGAGTAGGAGACACATCCACCAGCGGCGCTGTTTCCGCCACGGCTTCAGTCAGCGTTCCGCCGATCAACAGGGCGCGCAACGCCTCGGCGTGCTCTGCCGTCAGCGGAGCGTTCCAAACCGCGTTCGACAAATGATCGAGCAACGCTACGCTGGCTGCGGGATCGGTCGGATCGCCGAGGTAGCCGATGACCAGAATCGGCCACTCCTCCAGCCGCTCCCGTTCGTCGCTGCTCAGGCTACAGCCGCCGATATCCAAATCCGCCAGATGGCCGTGAAACTGCCGGCAAACCTCCTGTAATCCCGCTAAACCGGCGTCGCCCGCAGCCAGACCGATATGTCCCACCTGCTCGGCGTAACAGCGGACGCCTTCGGCAACCCCCTCCCCATCCAGTAGTTCAAGGAAGCCGAGCAGTTCGGCGACTTGCGCTTCCAGCGCCGCAACCTGTTCTTCCGCTATGAGCATGGCGGCTAAAACCCCTCTCGCAGGCAACAGTAATCCTGTGACGGTGTCTGTAGCGGCAGGCGCATCCCGCCTACGCCGGCAGCCGGAATACGCGCACCGAATTCAACAAGCCTCTGGCGTATTCCACCAGGCTGGTGGTGTGGACCGTCTGTTCCTGCAACTGCTGGCTGGTCTGGCGGGTGCTTTCCTGAATCTGCCGGGCGCGCCCCAGGAGTTCATTGCTGACGCGCGCCTGCTCCTGCGAACGGGACGCAATCTGTTGTACGGCGGCCACCAGTTCGGCGGTGGTTTCCTGAGTGCGCTTCATCTGATCGCCGGCCTGCTCGGCCAGCCGGCTGCCATCCACGACCTGGCTGATGGCGGCGTTCATGGCGTTCACCGTATCCGCCGTCTCGATCTGGATGTTGCTGACCAGGGTGGCGATCTGCGAAGTCGCCTCGCGGGCGTTTTCCGCCAGGCGCTGCACTTCGCCCGCCACCACCGCAAACCCGCGCCCCGCTTCGCCCGCTGAAGCGGCGTGCATACTGGCATTCAGCGCCAGGATGTGAGTACGCTCAGCGATGGTGTTGATCAGGTTCACCACGCCGCTGATTTCCTGGGAGCGTTCGCCCAGCCGCTTGATGCGCTTTTCCGTCTCGCGGATGGTGTCGCGGGTGCTGTTGATGCCGCTCACCGTGCTGGTCACCGTTTGCAGCGCCGTTTGGGTGGTTTTGATGGCGGTTTCGGCGGCGGCGTTGCAGGTCTGCGCCAGCTCGGCGATCTGCTTCATGGTATCGGCGGCAGTCGCCAGCTCGGCGGCGGTCTGGTCCACCGCCTGGCGTTCGGTGTCGGCCACGGCGATCACCGTATCGGACTGCGCTTTTACTGTGTCAGAGGCAGTCGCCACCTGTTCGGAGATGCGGGTGACGCCCTGCAACACCGTCGCGGTCTCGGTGGTCAGCAGATTCAGCGCGTCGGCTACCGGGCCCGTCACGTCCTCGGTCACCGGCACCTTGACGGTCAGGTCTTTCTGGCTGAGCTGGGACACCGCTTGCAGCAGATTGATGATCGAGTCGTTGAGTTGCTCATTTTCACGCTCTGTTTGCACCAGCGCGTTCACCCGTTCGTTCAGCATCCGATCCAGTGACTGGCCCAGTTCCGACAATTCATCGCCGCCGGTCAAACCGGTGCGGGAGTCGTAGTTGCCTTCGCCGATCTGCTTGACGGTCGTCATCATCTGGTTGAGCGGATTCATGATGGCGCGATAGGTCGAGGCGCCCAGGCCGAACGCGACCGCGATGCCCAGCAGGGCGATCACCGCGATCACCACGGTGAAGGTATTGCTGGTGCTCTGGGCGGTTTTCAGGTCTTGCGCAGCGCGTTCCTCGGATTGCGTCGTGCCGGTCAGCAGGGTCTTGAAGAAGGGATTGATCAATTCGTCGAGATCGTTGCCGACAAACAGATTCAACCGGCCCCGATCCCGCGCGGCCAGCAGTTTCTCCACTTCGGCAAAGGTTTCGTTAATGCCGCTCAAGGGAGCTTTAAAGGTATTTTCCAATGCTGTCCGTTGGGCTGCGGGCAAAGAATCGAGATACGCCTGCCAGCCTTTCTGGAAATTCGCCCGGGCTGCCGGCAGGGCGGCGATTCCCTGCTCCCAGGTGCGGGTGCCGCGCGCCACGCTGTTGACCACCGTCAGCAGATCGGCGCGCAGAACTTCGCCCAGCCGGCCCAGATTGGCCTGCTCGGCCACGGATTGATTGAGCTGGCCCACGGCGCCGCCGATGCGGTTCATGCCGAAATAGGCGATCAACCCGATCGCCACCAGAATCACGAGTTGGATGACCATCGTCAGGGTCAACCGCGCATTGATTTTCTGACCACCCATGACTGTTTTTACCTCCTTCGGTGATTGAATTTCGCCCCATTCGACCAGCCAGTTGTTGTATCCCCGGCCCGGTGATGGCGACTTTTTTATGTAGTCCGACGCTGGCCGGATCTGGCCGGCGCCGATAAAACCGCTACTTGAACAGATCCACCAACTCCTGCGGCGTGACGGCGATGAACTGGCCGTCGCGCAAGACGGTGGCTTGCACGAAATCGGATCCCTGGTTGTCGGTGGTGAAGTCCACCTTGACGCCGCCGATGTCATAGGGCTGGCGTTTCACAGCCTTGAGGAAATTGTCCCGGGTCAGCGGGCCGTCAATCGCCTGCATGATCGTCACAAACAGCTTGCCCACGATGTAGCTCTCAAGGGACACATAGTCCAGGTTATTACCCAGCGCCTTGCGCGCCTCCGCGACTATGGGCAGGGACGAATCGGGCGGCGGCACGATCTGGGTGGCGATCACCTTGTCGGTAATGCCGTGTTCCTTAAGCATGGTTGCCAGGCGATTGCCCGCTGCTGGCGAGGGGGAACTGAAAATCCAGGTTTCGCCCTTGTAGCGGGCGTATCCCAAAAACGCAGCGGCTGGGTCATAAACCGCCGTGGTCGCCACCAACCGGCAACGATTGCCGCTGGCCGCTTCCCACTTTTTCAGCGACTGATAACCTTCGCGCGCACTCACCGTGTCCCGCTGGTAGACCCCGACTGGACCGATCCCATTACGCTCGGGGTTATCGCCCGGCATGTTCAGAATTTGATCTACCTTGGCGACGATGGACTCCATGCCAGGCTGCTTGGCCAGGGCCGCGCGGAATCCCTTGACGCCGCCCATGCCGTAGGCGTCATTCTGGGCGTAGGCGCACACCTCGGTGGGTTTGAAACCCGCCGCCAGCGCCGCGTCCACCACGCTCTCCACCTCTTTGGCGTAACTGGCGCGGAAGTTCAGCACGTCGCCCGGTCCAGTGAAGGCCGCGCCCGTGTAAAACCCTAATGCCGGCACCTTGTTTTCTGCCAGCACGGGCAATACCGCCCGGGTGGTCGGCGAGCCAAAGCTGTTCACCATGGCGAAAATTCCCTGCTCAATCAATTTCTTGGCGGCTTCAACCGCCTTGGCTGGGTCATAGAAATCGTTGATCGCGATGAACTCGATAGCGCGTTTCTGCACTGTCTGGCCGGCCAGCGCCGCTTCCATGCCCTGTTTCATGGCCTGGCCGTAAACCTTGTAATCCCCTTCCAGGGGGATGGTGGCTCCGATACGAATGGCTTTGTCGGTGACGCCAGGATCTTCGGCCCAACTCAAGGGGATGGTCGCGCTCAGGCCCAGCAGCAGCCCCAGCGTCATTCCGCCCCTTAGCCGTCGCCAACCCGTGGCCGCGCCAGCAGCTTCTTTGGAATCATCGTGTGTGCGCATGTGCAGCGCCTCCAGAAGGTGAACAGTTGCATTTGGACCAGCACTTCAAACTTTGTGGCGCTCAGGCCGCCGCGCCCGCCATTTGCCCACCGAGCGTCCGAAAAAAGTTCTGATGGTCGAACTCCAGCCATACGATGTCATCCTGGACATAGGCCTGGGCGACATAGGGGCGCAAGGTGGGGGGCAAGGGCGGCAACCGGGAGAGGGGGTGACGGGTGAACGCGATCCGGGGAAGATCATCAATGAGGACGCCCGCTGCCCGGTCGCCCCGATCCAGAATCAGCAGCCAGCGTTTTCCCGCAGCGACACCGTCGTTCAGTTCCAGAAACCGTTTCACGTCGAACACCGGCGCCAGATTGCCGCGCAGATTGACCAGCCCTGGAAACCAGGGCGGTGCATTGGGCAGTGGATAAATTGGCGCCTGCTCGATCACTTCGCTGACGGTATCCTGGCCGATCAGCAGACCGATGCCTCCGACCCGAAAACCGTAGCGGGCGCGCTCCTGTTCGACTGGCGCAAGGCCGGTCGCCACGCCGCGCGGCGGTTTAAAGCGGCTCAGCGCCGTGCTGGGGTCCAGCCAGCGCCGGGGCGCTTTCGGGGTCTTGTCATTCATGGTTGTGAGCGGCAGGGGGCAGTTTTACAAAAACGCCTTCAACTGATCAATGATGGCGTCAGCGGCATAGGGCTTGGTGACGAACGCCTTGCCGCCCTGCATCTGCGCCCAGAGCCGATCCGCCTTCTGGCTTTTGCTGGTCACAAAGACCACCGGGATATCCTTGGTGGCGCTTTCATTACTCAGCAGGCGGCAGGCGGCGTACCCATCCATATCCGGCATGATGATGTCCATAAAGATCAGATCGGGTTTTTCCGCCTTGGCTTTCTCGACCGCTTCCTTGCCATTGGCCGCGGTGGCCACGACACAGCCGGCCTCGGTCACGATGCTCTTGATGTTTGCCAGATCAGTCGGGGAATCATCAACGACGAGTACTTTGCGCAGGGGCATGGAGATCTCCTCTCGAATCAATCAAACCTTGTGTAACGGTTACTCATCTTCCATTCAAAGGTGAGCTATGAAAGTTTCAAATATTTTCTGACGGTTTTCTGGAACGCAGATTGTTTAACTGGTTTAGTGAGGTATGTATCACATCCGGCCAGTGCGCCCTTAACCCGGTCAAAGGGCGATGACTTACTCGTTAACATAATAACCGGAGTTTTTTTCCTGGCTTTATCTTTCTTAATCGTCTTGCAGATTTGATAGCCATCAATGCCGGGCAATACTACGTCCAGGAAAATCAGGTCATACTGGCTCTGAGCCAGCGCTTCAAACGCCTGTTCGCCAGACTCGACCGCGTTAACCTGAACGCCGCGCAGTTTGAGCTCCAGTTCGATCTGTTTGCGAATCGTGCTGCTGTCATCCACCACCAGGGCGGTCGGGGCGGGAGGCTCGGTAACGGGAGCGCTGGCCGGCGCCGGTTCTTCACCGATCACACGCTCCGGGGCGGCGCTGGGCGCCTGAGCTGCGACCTGGTCCAATACGCCGAACACCCGGGTGGCGATAAAGGGCCGACGCAGATAATGCGCCGCACCATTTGCTGGCGGGTCCTTGCTGACCATGACTGTCGGCGTCCGTGAAGACGTAGCCCCCGCCGGGGACTGGGCCGCAGATTTATTGGTCAAGGCGCTCCATTCCGCCATCGCATTGGAATCGTCCGCATCCACGATCAGGATTTGGCTCGGTTCTTCGACCGAAACCAGCGTATAGGTATAGGCGCGATACAGGGAAAGTTTGAAGATATTCTTCAAAACATTCCGCTCCTGCTCGGGAATTCCGATCATGGCGACTGCGAAGGTCTTCCCATCGCTCATTCTTATCCCTCCAAAATCTGGCGGATTTTTTATTTCAGCAGATCTATCAGAACCGGATCAGTACAGGATGCAAAATGGGTAAAAGGCATCCAGGAAATTGTTGCACTTTTGTGAGTATAGACAAAAAATTTTGGGTCAAGGGGTTTCTTGACCCAAAGAAGAAAAAAATTGCGTTTCTCGACAGCGGGGGGGAGGGGATGCCTATTCGAAGGCGGTGGTGAGAGATTCTGCCAGGCTCAACCGGTCGCTGCTGGCGCGGCGCAGGCCCCGCATCCGCCGGCGCTGTCACAAGCAGTTGTGGATTTGCTCTCGCTGGCGGGGGCGCTGTCCTCTTTGGCGACGTTTTTCTGGTTGCCTTTCTTGAAGTCGGTTTCATACCAGCCGCTGCCCTTGAGCCGGAACCCGACTGGTGAAATCAGCTTTTTCAGCGCCGGCTTGCCGCAACTTGGGCAATCACTCAGTTCGGGATCGCTCAACTTCTGCATCACTTCCAGTTCGTGGTTACAGGACTGACAACGGTACTCGTAAATCGGCATGGGACATCTCGCAAGTGGCATGGAACGGTGGGAAATTCGCTAGCATTGTATGGGGATAAGGGGACATGATTTCAAGACCTTTCCCCGGAGCCGCCGCGATTGCGGTTACACTAACCCGCATGTCGCCACCCATCCGCCCATGGTTTGCCATCCTGCTCGCCTTATGGCTATCCGGCTGTGGTTCCCCTGCCGACCGGGCGGTTGTGGTGGAGTTCTGGGCAATGGGTCAGGAGGGCGAACAGGTCAAGGCGCTGCTGCCGGAGTTCGAGCGCCGTCACCCCGACATTCGGGTGCGGGTGCAACAGATTCCCTGGAGCGCGGCGCATGAGAAGCTGCTGACCGCCTACGCCGGCGACGCCATGCCGGATCTGTTTCAGCTCGGCAATACCTGGATTCCCGAATTCGTCGCCCTGCGCGCCGTCGAACCGCTGGACGCGCGGCTGCAGGCCTGGCCGCAGGCGGCGCTGAACGACTTTTTCCCCGGCATTTTCGCCACCAACCGGCTGGACGGTCAAACTTACGCCCTGCCGTGGTACGTGGATACCCGGCTGTTTTTCTACCGTACCGACTTGTTGGCTGCCGCCGGTTGGGCCGAACCGCCCGCGACCTGGGAGGAGTGGGTGCAGGTTATGGCCCGGATCAAGGCGCTGGCAGGACCGGAACGCCACGCCATTCTGCTCCCGATCAACGAATGGCAGTTGCCGGTGATTTTGGCCCTGCAACGCGGCGCGACCCTGCTGCGCGACCGCGACCAATACGGCAACTTTCAGGAGCCGCGCTTCCGCGAGGCGTTCAGCTTTTATCTCAGCCTGTTTGAGCAGGGACTGGCGCCGCCGGTGGGCAATACCCAGATGGCCAACCTTTATCAGGAATTCGCTAACGGCGCGTTCGCGGTCTACGTCAGCGGACCGTGGAATATCGGCGAGTTCGGGCGGCGGTTGCCGGCGGCGGTGCAACCGCACTGGAATACCGCGCCGTTGCCAAACTTTGCTGATTCCTCACCTCAGAAGGGGTTAACCACCCCGGCGCTGCGCGCCACCCCTCCTTGTCAAGGAGGGGAACAAGATTGCCGCACAGTCGGCGCATCGCTGGCCGGCGGCGCCAGTCTGGCGCTCAGCCGGACCTCGCCGCGCCGGGAGGCGGCCTGGATGCTGCTGGAATTTCTCGCCGAGCCGGAACAGCAGGCACGGTTCTATCAACTGACTGGCGATTTGCCCGCCCGCCAGTCGGCCTGGGCCGATCCGGCGCTGGCCGGCAACCGTTACGCTCAGGCATTCCGGCGCCAGTTGCAAAACGTTCGGGCGACGCCGGCGATTCCCGAATGGGAGCGCATCGCCAGCAAGCTGGCCTATCACGCCGAACGGGCGATTCGCCGGCAGGTCACTGTGGATGAGGCGCTGGCGGCGCTGGATCGGGATGTGGACCGGATTCTGGAAAAGCGGCGCTGGCTGTTGAGCCGGGGAGCACCACCCTCATCTGCGAATGAAGGGAGCGCGCGATGACCGGTTCCGAACGCCATACCGCCCTGAGCGCCGGCATTTTTCTGGCCCCGGCGCTGCTGTTGATCGCGGTATTTTTCTTCGCGCCGGTGCTGGCCGCGCTGCTGCTGAGCTTCAGCGATTTCGACATTTACGCGCTGGGCGATCTGAACCGGCTGCGTTTTGTCGGTTTCAACAACTATCTGCACTTGTTGCAGAGCCATCTGTTCTGGACTGCGCTCGGCAATACCTTTTATTTCGTCCTCGTCGGCGGGCCGCTGTCGGTGGGGGTGTCGTTGGGCGCGGCATTGCTGGTGAATGCCCGCCTGACTCGCTTTCCGGGTTTCTTCCGCGCCGCGTTCTTCCTGCCGGTGGTGACGACCCTGGTGGCGGTGGCGGTCGTGTGGCGCTATCTCTACCATCCGCGCTATGGGCTGTTGAATTACGGCCTGAGTCTGTTGGGCATCGAACCGATTGACTGGCTGGGCGACCCGGACTGGGCGATGCCGGCGATCATCCTGATGGCGGTGTGGAAAAACTTCGGCTTCAACATGATCATCTTCATGGCCGGCTTGCAAAATATCCCCACGCAACTCTACGAGGCGGCGCGGATTGACGGAGCCAGCGCCTGGCGACAGTTTCGCTACATCACCTTGCCGCTGCTGGGGCCAACTTTCCTGTTCGTGGCGCTGATGACCATGATCGGCTATTTCCAGGTGTTCGCCGAACCGTATGTGATGACTCAGGGCGGCCCGGCCAACCGCACCCTCAGCGTGGTGCTGCTGATGTACGAGGAAGGCTTCCGCTGGTGGAATATGGGCTACGCCTCGGCGGCGGCGTTCGTGCTATTCGTGCTGATCCTGGCCGGAACCGTGCTGCAATTGAAGCTGCGGCAGCGGGATATATGAATCCCATGAAAACACAGATTTTTTAAAATGTGGGGCATCGCGCCAGGAAACGGGTGGAATTTCAGATGGGGTATATCGCTTGAGAGCAGAACCGAACGTTTGGTCGGCAAGTACGATTGAGATACAATATATCTCGCCCATCAGATTCGGGAGTGAAGCCAATGGCAACGACAACGATGGTTCATGTCCGGGTAGACGAGGCGGTCAAGGCCAAAGCAGCGGCCACGCTGGCGGCCATGGGGCTGTCGGTGTCGGATGCCGTGCGGATGCTGCTGGTACGAATAGCGGCGGAACAGGCGCTCCCGTTCGACGTGCGGGCGCCGAACGCCGAAACCGTGGCGGCGATCCAGGAGTTGGAAGCCGGGCGTGGCCGGCGCTTCGAGAACATGGATAGCCTGCTGGCCGACCTCAATGCGGGCGATTGAGCGGTCTTCCGCGTTCAAGCGGGACTATAAACGGGTCAAGGCGACACCCCAACACCGCTACGACGTGGACGGGATACTGCTGACGGCGGTGGCGTTGCTGGCCGGCGATCAAGTCTTGCCAGAGAGCTTGCGAGATCACGCGCTGAGCGGCGTGTGGTCCAGCTACCGGGAATGCCACCTCAAACCGGATCTGTTGCTGATTTACCGAAAAGCGGATACCAATACGCTGCGACTGGCGCGGCTGGGCTCGCACAGCGAACTTTTTGGCTGAGGCCGTCATACCGCCATCCCACCGTCGCTCAACCAAGCCGGGCAGCAAAAACCAATCAAATGCCTGCCTCGAACCATGCCTGAACCGGGACCTATCCACCGCCTCGCCCGTTCCCTCCTCCCCGCCCTGCTGCTGTACGGCGCGCTGGCAGCAGGCGCCGCGCTGACCCTGCTGCCGTTGCTGTGGATGCTGGCGGCGTCGCTGATGCCTGCTGGCGAGGCCAACAGCTATCCGCCGCGCCTGTGGCCGAGCACAGTGACGTTCGAGCATTACGCAGCGCTGTTCACTCGCCTCGATCTGGGCCGTTACCTGCTCAACAGCGCCCTGCTGGCTGGCGCGACAACCCTGATTTCGCTCTTCATCAATTCCATGGCCGGCTACGCCTTCGCCAAGTTCCGCTTCCGCTACCGCGACCGGCTGTTCCAGGGCCTGCTGGCGGCGATGGTAATTCCCGCCCAGGTGGCAATGCTGCCGCTGTTCCTGCTGCTCAAGCAGTTTGGCCTGATCAACACCTACTGGGGCGTGATCATCCCCGGCATGGCCAGCATCTTTGGCATTTTCCTGATCCGGCAATATCTGCTGGCGATTCCCGATAGCCTGCTGGATGCGGCGCGGATGGACGGGGCCGGCGAGTTCCGCATCTACTGGTCGCTGATCCTGCCGCTGTGCCGACCGATTCTGGTGACGCTGGCGATTTTCACCTTCCTCGGCGCATGGAACGATTTCATGTGGCCGCTGATCGTGCTGACCGACAGCTCCATGTATACCCTGCCGGTGGCGCTGGCCAACCTGCTCGGCGAACACGTGCAGGATACCGAACTGATGATGGCCGGCTCGGTGCTGACCGTGCTGCCAGTCATGCTGTTGTTCGTGGCGCTGCAAAAGTACTACATCGCCGGGATCATGCTGGGCGGCATGAAGGGATGATCGCTACGGTTCCGGCTCGCGCTGCCCTCCCAGCGTCAGCGCCAATTCATACAGCGGTTTTTTCCGCAGCCCCGTTACCTTGGCGACCACCGCCACCGCCCGGCTGGTGGGCAGCTCCGCCAACAGCGCCGTCAGCAGTCGCCGCGTCTCCAGCGTATCCGTTTCGGTCGCCGCCGGCGCCCCCTGCGTCACCAGCACGAATTCCCCTTTTTGGCGCTTGGGGTCGGCGGCCAGCCAAACCGTGAGTTCGCTTAAAGTCGCGCCCTGAATTTCCTCGAAACGCTTGGTCAATTCGCGGGCGATCACCGCCGGTCGTTCCCCACCAAACACTGCCGCCAAATCAGCCAGCGTCTCGGCAATGCGGTGGCTGGCCTCGAAAAACACCAGCGTGCGTTCCTCTCGCGCCAGCGCCCGCAAGCATTCCTGACGGGCGGCGGACCGGGCGGGCAGAAAACCCTCGAACGCGAACCGGTCGGTCGGCAAACCGGCGACGGATAGCGCCGCCAGCAGGCTGCTCGCCCCCGGGATCGGAATGACCTGCAACCCCTGCCGGCGCAGTTCGCGCACCAGCGCAAAACCGGGATCGCTGATCAGGGGAGTGCCGGCATCCGAAACCAGCGCCAGCGCTTGGCCTTCCCGCAACCGGGTGATGAGGGTTGCCAGCCGCTCCCGTTCATTGTGCTCGTGCAACGACAACAGCGGCGTCTCGATGCCAAAATGGCGCAGCAACTGTCCGGTATGGCGGGTGTCTTCGGCGGCGATGCAGTTCACTTCACGCAAGATCCGCAGCGCCCGGGCGCTGATGTCCTCCAGATTACCGATAGGGGTCGCCACTACGTACAGCGCACCGGATTCGATGGTCATTACGGCCTCCACAAGAAACCGGATTCAAGCCGGGAAAAAGGTATAATTGGAACGTCATTTTGACCGCTGCTTCCGCCTTCCGCTCACCCTCTGCTCCCGGTAACCGCCGATGCTCGTCCTTCGCAAGGCCCTGTCAACCCTGACCTGTCTGGCTGTACTGGCCCTGGCTGCGCTGCTCATGGCCGGTTGCGCCGCCAAGGGTGATCCGCCGCCACCACCGCCCGCCGGGGTCCGTGAGGATGGATCGCTGGTTGTGACTCGCGCCGACAACAACCGGACCGCTGAACTCCGAACCGGCGAGCGGCTGATCGTGCGGTTACCGGAAAATCCCTCAACCGGCTACACTTGGGCTGTTGACGAGACCGATCGCCGGTTGCTGACGCTGGATGGCACCGACTACGCTGCACCGGAGGAAGGTTTTGTAGGAGCACGGGGCCAACGCACCTTCACCTTCACCGTTCGCCAGCCCGGCGAGGTCGCGCTCAAGCTCAAGTATTGGCGATTCTGGGAAGGCGACGCCTCGGTGACCGAGCGTTATATCGTCAATCTGCGCATCCTGCCCTAGAGACATCCGCGAGATTTGATTAGGATAGCCAATCCTGGCGTTTTTCCCGATGCCGGCGACTATTGAACCGGACCTTCCATCCCGGCTAATCACGAACTAATCCTTAAGGAGAAAACAGCAATGACCATTCGTATGTTGATCGCCATGAGCGCAGTAGGCCTGCTGCTAACGGCGGGCTGCGCGACTGCGCCGGATAAGCCGACGATGAAGGAAGAGAACGCTACAGCGGCGGCGCAACCGACTCCCGATCTGAGTACCCGTGAAACGATAACTGCCACTGCAACAGTACAGGCGATTGATCTCCAGACGCGCGAAGTCACGCTCAAGGATCAGAAGGGCCAGGTTTTTACGATCAAGGTGAGCGATGAAGTTCGTAACCTGCCGCAGGTCAAGGTAGGCGACCGGGTGGTGGTGACTTACCAACAGGAGCTGGCCGTATATCTAACGGGCAGAGCTGGCACCGGCATCTCCACCAGGACGGATACCCTGAGCGCTGGCCGCGCCCAGCCGGGTCAGTCGCCAGCAGGCGTGGTGCGCGATACCGCCCGGATAACGGCAAACATTATCTCGGTCAACAAGAAGAAGCGCCAAGTCCTCGTTCGGGGCGCGACCAGAACAGTTGTGGTGAAGGTACCGTCCGACTTTGATATTACCCGCTTCAAGGTTGGCCAGGAAGTGGAAGCGGAGTTTGTTCAGGAACTGGCGATCACCGTGGAACCGGCGCCTGCCAAGCCTGCCTCATCCGGATCCGGCTTTAAAAACAAAAAGAGCAATTAACGACCACCGCCAGTCCGGTGGTTCGAACCTGGAAACCCGCCGCAAGGCGGGTTTTTCTTTGGGCAAGCATGTGGCGCGGGCCGACTCCTCGCACTGGCAAGCTGGGTTATACTTCCCGCCCTGTATAAACCGCCGCGCTTGTCGCTTCCCTGATCATCCGAAGAACGCCATGGACAAGACTTACGAACCGCAGGCCATCGAACAACGCTGGTACGCCTTTTGGGAGGAGCGGGGCTGTTTCGCGCCCAGCGGCCAGGGCGCGCCCTACTGCATCATGATTCCACCGCCGAACGTCACCGGCACCCTGCACATGGGCCACGCCTTCCAGGACACCATCATGGACGCGCTGACCCGCTACTACCGGATGAAGGGTCATAACGCCCTGTGGCAGCCGGGCACCGATCACGCCGGCATCGCTACCCAGATGGTGGTGGAACGGCAACTGGCCGGCGAGAACAAGACCCGCCACGATCTGGGCCGCGAGGCGTTCATCGAGCGGGTGTGGGCGTGGAAGGCGGAATCGGGCGGCACCATCACCCGCCAGTTGCGGCGCATGGGCGCGTCGGTGGACTGGGCGCGGGAACGCTTCACCATGGATGACGGGCTGTCGGCGGCGGTGCGGGAAGTATTCGTCCGCCTGTACGAGGAAGGCTTGATCTATCGCGGCCAGCGGCTGGTCAACTGGGACCCGGTGTTGCACACCGCCGTGTCGGACCTGGAGGTGGTCAGCGACGAAGAAAACGGCTTCATGTGGCACATCCGCTATCCGCTGGCCGAGGGCGGCGGTGATCTGGTCGTCGCCACCACCCGCCCGGAAACCATGCTGGGCGATACCGCTGTCGCGGTCCATCCCGGCGACGAACGCTACCAGCACCTGATCGGCCTGCACGTGGCGCTGCCGCTGACCGGCCGAAACATCCCGATCATCGCCGACGAGTACGTGGACCCCAGCTTCGGCACCGGCTGCGTCAAAATCACTCCGGCCCACGATTTCAATGACTACGCGGTCGGCCAGCGCCACAGCCTGCCGCTGCTCAACATCTTCACCCCCGACGCCAAAATCAACGACAACGGCCCCGAAGACTATCGCGGTCTGGACCGGTTCGAGGCCCGCAAGCGGGTCGTCGCCGATCTGGAAGAACTGGGGCTGATGGAGGACATCAAGCCCCACAAACTGATGGTCCCGCGCGGCGACCGCAGCCA
>CALMNY010000033.1 GCA_937872125.1 uncultured Candidatus Competibacteraceae bacterium
CACGGCCTGCTCAAGCTGCGGTGCCCGCCCACCGTGCACCGCCCGGTCGGGGAGGCGACGCTATGAGCGCGTATCTGGAGCGAGAGCACTTCACCGTGTCCCAGGGAGACCGCTACTTCACGCTCGAAGGATTGAGCAAGATGATCGGGCAGGAAGCGAATCAATGGCGACACGCCGCGCTGAAGGAGCTGCTCGACAATGCGCTGGATGCCGCCGAAAGCGTCTATCCCGCCACCACGCCCTGTATCGCCGTTGAAATCTCCGAAACGTCGGACGGATTGACGCCCAGGAAACTCGCGTTACGGTCTACATCCCCGGCCCCGTCGAATGCTACCGCTGGGAACCGGCCCGCTGGATCATCGCTTATGGGTTGTTCAACCCGCACGCGCAGCTACAACTCCGAAAAATTGACCCGATTTCGCCGCCCGCTGATGAAATTGACGACGGACAGCGCGGAGACCGCGCCATGATTACCCTCACCGGCCACGAGAGTTTCGCCGTTCTTCGCAACGGCAAGCCGGTCACCGTCAAGCTGCGCGATTTGGATGCGTTCGGCGTACTCGCTTTGGCGAACCTGCATCGCAACGACCCCGACACGCGGTTATTCGAGGCATTGATGGCCCGGCAATACCGGCTGCGCCGGGCACACGACCGACAACGCCCGGAGCCGGCCTGTGGTGGCTGGGATGATGACGACGGAGGGCGGGCCGCATGACCACGGAACAAGAACAGCTGTTCAGCCAATCGCTCAAAAAAATTGAGCTGGTCTGCTGGTCGGGAACCGCCGACGCCCTGGCTTTTCGACTGGGGCTGCCCGTCGGGCGGGTGTTGGAGGCGATTGGCCGGATGCGCAACGAGCGGCGGCCCGGCGCGATCAAGATCGAGATCAACCTGGCGCGCACCGCGCCGATCTTCGAGGCCGCCAAGCGCGCGCTGCTGAACGACGGGAACGGTGAAGCGGCGGGCGGCGTCCTTCGCTTGCCGGAGCATGGGCGGTGACTGTGTGCCATGCGGCGAGTGTAACGGGTCCTTTACAGTACCCCAGGGGTGATTCCGTAGCAGGGCAAGGTTTGGCGCGTTTTATTGTATGTACAGGCAAACATCTTATTGAGCGGTGTTCAATATGGGTAGTCCTACCGCCCTAGGGCCGCAACTTACCGCCCTGGCCAGCGCTACCGGCCAGTTGACCGGCCCGCAGATTCGCATGATCGGCGGGATGCTGGAGCGCCTGGCGCGGCTGGACCGCCGCCAATCCGCCCTGTGCGCCGCCTGCCGGCTTCTTGATCCAAAAAGGGAGTTATCCCGCTGGTCTTTGGCGATTGCCCTGGAAACCGCCCTTGCCCGCTTCGCGGCGGTCGGGGCGCGGCGGGTGCAGTCCGGCGCGCGGCCCGCGACCGTCTTGGAGCAACACTTGATGGTGCTGCTGAGCGGCGGCCCGCGATCAGCCGGGAAAATCTGGGAGGAACTGCGCGATATGGATTTCCCGGCGCGGCGGTAAAAAAGCGGGGGTAGGCTGGTGTCACGATTTCCCACCGGACACCCGCAATGCCTGATCTTGATGTTGACCGCTACTGCCGCGCTTATGAGGCGGGAGTGCGCGCCGCCCGCGCCGAATTGCCCGATTATCTAACGAACAACGATTCCTTTGCAGAAGAACTGCGCGCCCGCCTGGCAACCCAGGTTCCCGAAGTGATCCGGGAAAAAGACCGGACGCCCTTCGACCCGGACGCCGCCCGGCGCGATTGGCGGCACGCCCTCCAGGATGGAACCGCACTGCGCCATGGGATTCACGTTGACCGCCCGCATCCACTTGCCGCTGACCTGAAGGATATGCCGTTCGACAAAATGGCGCGGGCGGTTGGCGTTGGACTGACGACGAGTGATTTCAGTCAGATATTGAGTGATGGTTATTCGGTCGTTTTACCGAGTTTGAATGACAGCAATCCGGCTGATCTATTCGTGCGGAATCAGTACGTATCGGATTACAAGACGGTTACTATGGGTACCGTCGAGTACGAAGCGCCCGCTCAACTCTTCGAGGAAACGATTCCGCCCTTCCACAAAACAGCGCATCAGGCCGTATCCGGCGCATTGCTGGAATATGCGATTACGCTGAGACTCTCCAGGGAATTGCTGATTGGCGATGCCGGGCGCGGGCTTGTTGATGAAATGGTGCGGCAATCGGTTCTTCAGCTTCAACGGCAAGATTTGAGGCTCATTGCTTCGGTACTCGAAGCCAATGGGAATCTGGGCGATGGGAGCCCGTTATTCTCGACCGCTGCCCAGAATTGGCAGGGCGGGATTGTAACTCCGGTTTCGGCTAATTTCAGTTGGGCGGTTGAAAAGTTATTGACCATGTTGACCCCCCTAGGAAATCTTTCGTGTGCGGAACCGCGAGTCCTAATGACGTCGGCTAATTGGTTTGTGCCCGCTTCAATTATGGTGGCTGATTTTTCGGCGAGATTCCCGCTTGTTGTCGCGTGCAATCCGTATTTGAGCGAAAGCAGTGCTTATTTAATCGCCGACCCGAATAAAACCGCGTCCCTGGTGCGATTGCGGATGGCCGGGAGTAAAGGCCCGAAACTCTGGCCGATGAACTATCTGCCCGATCCGAAAACCGGGCAGAGACTCACTTATGCCGGCTGTTTGCTTTCGGCCCGGTATTTGACCAATATCGTTCCCGTTAGTCGAGTCGGGATTGTTAAAATCAGTCAAGCCGCTGCGAGTTAATTCCGCCCAGGTCGAGGACGACGACTGAGTTTTCCCGCGCCGCGTCTTTTGTGTGGATGGTCGAGTACAGCGCGGCCATAGCCCATCTGCACCCGGATTGGCGCACCGGGCTTCTTCGATCCATGACCAGCGCACCGCAACGCCGCGATCGGCCCCGGCCAACCACCGGGAGGGTACCGGCACTCTTTCCGCCTGCCCGCGCCACCGTGGCGCGCGGCGGGTTTTTTCAAGGAGCCGATGATATGAGTCGCCAAGACCTGATGCACCGCGCCGCGCTTGAAGCAGCGCAGCGGCGGCGGCGGCTGGCGCTGTGGCTGGAGCACTTCGAGGCGATGAATCGGACGCCGGCACGGACTGAGGAAGAGCGCCGCGCCAAGGCCGAGGCGCTGGATTTGATGAGCCGGGCGTGCCCGCGATAGAGCGGAACTGGTTTGGCGCTTGACGGAAACCTTCACCCAGGAACAAACCGCGAAAGCCAT
>CALMNY010000034.1 GCA_937872125.1 uncultured Candidatus Competibacteraceae bacterium
CCGGTCTTGACGATCCGCCGCTCGGCAACGCGGAAGAAGCGCACGTAGAAATCGTCCAGATTGAACTTTTTGATTCCCCAGCCGCCCTCCGCGACCGGCTTGTTCAGATTCTCCTTGTAGGCCTCCACCAAATCGCCCTCTTCTTCCGGGCTGACGCCGGCAAACGCGTTGTAGGGCGGATTGCCCAGAATCACCAGAATGGCCTTGCGCTGCTTGATTTCGTCGGCCTGGTCGCGTTCCTCCTGAAATTCCGGGAATGGAATCGCCATCTGCCGGCCAGCCTGCGCCAGCGGTTCCCAGTTGGTGAGCGCGTTGGTCAGATAGACGCCCACCCGTTCCCGATCCTCTCGCAGCGGTACGCCGAGCTGCCGCAGCAGCAGGCCCAGTTGCAGATGGGCGACCACGAAGGGCGCGGGCAGAATTTCAAAGCCGAAAATCCGGGTCAGCGCCGCCTGTTTGAGTTGCGCGGTGGTCAGGGCCGCGCCGCCCTTCTCGTGCAAGGTTTGCTGAATCCGCCGCAATACCTCGACCAGATAGGCCCCGGTTCCGCAGCAGGGATCGAGCACCAGCACCGCCGGATCGGCCAGGCCATCGGTCAGGCGCAGTTCCTCGCGCAGCACGGCGTCCACCCGCGCCACCTGATAGCGGACGATTTCCGGCGGCGTGTACCAGACCCCCAGTTGCTTGCGCAGCGCCGGGTCGTAAGCCTTCAGGAACGGTTCGTAGAAATACTGGACGGCGTATTCTTCCTCGAAGCGCCGGAAAAACTCCTCCCGCACCACCCGATTGAGCGCGCGCCCGGCCCAGTCCAGCACCTCGTCGAGATGCAGCGGTTGCAGGCGTTTCGGCGTGGCGATCTGCTCGAACAGGCTGGCGATCATCGGCACGTGCAGATTCCAGGCGGCGGCCCGCCAGTCGAACGCGCCCGTTCCGCCCTGCCGCGCCCACAGCACCCAGGCGGAAAACACCCCGTAGAACAGGGTTTGCACCAGCGTCGCGCGGAAAAAGCGTTCGCCGCTTTCACCCTCGAATTTCAGGCCCAGCGCCCGTTCCAAACCCTCGCGCAGCAGCACCAGTCCCGGCAAATCGCTGGCGTTGTCCACCCGGGCGCGGGCTTCGCGGGCGTGGGAGGCAAGAAACCAGGCCAGATCCTGGGGATCGGTCAGCGGGGCGTTGTAACTCAGGGTACGCGCCAGAAAATCCAGCAACCGGTCGCCGAAACGCGCGGCGGCTTGGCGCGGCTGGCGCAGCAGGTCGAGAAACTCTGCTTCGCTGGCCGCCAGTTGCAACCGCTCCAACGGGGCCAGTTGGCCGGATGCATCCCGCCCGACCAGCACGAAATCGCGGTAATTGCTCGCCAGCACCATGCCGTAATGCCGGGCGTAACGGGCCACCTGCTCGCTGGCGGCGATGGTCAGAACCTCGTCCTGCCAGCCCTTGACTTCCACTACGCCCCGTTCCGGTTTCTGTCCCGGCAACGGCTCGCCTTCCAGATCGCCCTCGAACTGGCTGGCGGCGAACAAGCCGAAATCCGGACTGCCAGCCCCCGTATCGCGCAACTGCGCCACGGCCCGGACCTTGGGGTTAAGGCTGTCGCCCGCCTGATTCAGCAGATGTTCCAGCGCGCCGTAGTACGAAGTTTCGGCAACGCCGCCGCCGGTGTCGTAAATCTGGCGGAGGGTGGCGAGGCAGGTTTCGAGAGGGTGCATGGGGCTTATTTACCCTGTTCCCACAATAGGTTGTGGAAAGGATAATGGTCTTTCCAGCGGTAGGCGTGAAAATCCCGCATGTCGGTACTGACGATGCGTCCATCCCCCAAGTGTTCCGCCAACACCACCAGCGAAGCATCGGCCAAATCCATGGGCAGGTTGGCGTACTGGCGCATGAGTTCGGTCATGCGCGGCAGATGGCGGGGTTCCAGCGAAAACAACCGAATACCATAGGCTTGTAAGGTTTCCAGCCATGACACCGTCATCGGTACGCCCACACGATTAAAAAGCAGGTGAATCGTTTCCACCAATACCGGGTAGGTCGTGATGAGATCCTCGCGGTTACTCAGGAAAAAGGCCCGACATTGCGCATGGTGTTGATCTCGCCGATTGGCGAGTCCAACCCAAACGCCGGTATCCACGATAATCACTTTTGCTCCCCATATTTGCGAGAAAAATCCAGTTTCTGCTTATAGGTGGTGGAAAGCTGCTCATCGGTATCAATACAGCCAACAAAACCCATTTCCTCCAAAGCCTTATAGAGCGGAGACACATATTCTCCTTCCCCGGATGTTTCCTCCTCGGATGGCGCCGGTTGGTGAGGCTTTAGAGTGACATCCACGGTTTGTACATCACCCCAATCCTCGGGTAACTCAACCATGACCCGACGCCCCAGCACAGGGCGCACGACTTGTAGACTCAACATGATCTCCTCCTTACAAATCAGGTCGCTCCAATTCTAGGACATCTTCGCCGGCTTCAGTTCGCCGGTGGCGGCGGCCTCCCGTTCCGCCAGTTCCGCCGCCTGCTCGGCGCTGTGGTGGGACTTGCGCGTCAGCAGGGTATAGGCCACCGGGACCACCGACAGCGTCAGCAATGTGCCCAGTAGCAGGCCACCGACGATCACCCAGCCGATTTGCTGGCGGCTTTCCGCCCCCGCACCGACCGCCAGCGCCAGTGGGATCGCGCCGAGAATCGTCGCCAGCGTGGTCATCAGGATCGGCCGCAGCCGCAGGGTCGCCGCCTCCAGCACCGCCGCGCGCCGGTCCAGCCCGGTCTCCCGCAACTGGTTGGCGAACTCGACGATCAGGATGCCGTTCTTGGTGATCAGCCCGACCAGCATCACCAGGCCGATTTGACTGTAGACGTTCAGCGTGCCGCCGGTCAGGAACAGCGCCAGCAGCGCCCCGGTCACCGCCAGCGGCACGGTCAGCATGATCACGAACGGCGAGATGAAACTCTCGAACTGCGCCGCCAGCACCAGATAAATGAAGACCAGCGCCAGCACGAAGGTCACGTATAGCGTCGCCCCGGATTCGCGGAACTCGCGCGATTGCCCGTCCAGCGCGGTCTGGGCGTTCGCGCCCAGCACTTCCTCGACGGTCTGGTCCATAAACGCCAGCGCCTCGCCCAGGGTGTAGCCGGGCGCGATGTTGGCGGAGATGGCCGCCGCGCGCAGGCGGTTGAAGTGGTTCAGTTCCTTGGGCGCGACCGTTTCCCGCACTTCGATCAGGTTGGAAAGCTGCGTCAGTTGCCCGTCGCGGCCACGCACGAAGATCGCGGTCAGGTCGGTCGGCCGCTCGCGATCCTGTTCCTTGAGCTGCACCATCACGTCGTACTGCTGGCCCTCCTGCTTGAAGCGGGTGACCTGCCGCCCGCCCAGCAGCGTCTCCAGCGTCCGGCCGATTTCATCCACGTCGGCGCCGACGGCGGCGATCTTGTCCCGTTTGAGTACGACCGACAGTTGCGGCTTGTTCAAGCGCAGGTCGGTATCCACATTGGCCATGCCCGGATACTGCCGCGCCCTGGCCAGGACCTGATCCACCAGCTTCTGCAATTCCGCGTAGCTGTTGGCCTGGATCACGAACTGCACCGCCGGATTGCGGAAGCTCTGGCCCAGCGACGGCGGATTGATCGGAAACGCCAGCACCCCCGGCAGCCCGCCGAACATCTTCGGGGCCAGTTCCTTGGCAATGTCCTGCTGCTTGCGCTGGCGCTCCTCCCAGGGCTTGAGCCGCAGGAACGTGATGGCGCTGGTCACCGGATTGGGCTTTTCCAGCCCCGGCGCGACGAAGGTGAAGTACGAGGCCATTTCGGGAATGGTCTGGTAAATCTGTTCCAGGTGCCGGGCATAGCCATCGGTGTAGGCCAGGGGCGCCCCCTCCGGCGCGACGATGATGCCCATGAGGTTGCCGCGATCCTCCAGTGGCGCCAGTTCCGACTTGAGATTCAGGAACAGCCAGGCCGCGCCGCCGCCAGTGGCCAGAAACACCGCCACCACCAGCCAGCGCCAGTTCAACGCCCACACCAGCGCCGCGCGATAGCCGCGATTCATCGCCTCGAAAAATCGCTCGCTGGCATTGAACAGCCAGTTGTGCTTCTGTTCGTGATGCAGCAGTTTCGAGCACATCATCGGGGTCAGGGTCAGGGCCACGAAACCGGACACCAGCACCGCCGCCGCCACGGTGAAGGCGAATTCGGTGAACAGCCGGCCGGTGTTGCCGGTCATGAACGCCAGCGGCGTGAACACCGCCGCCAGGGTCACGGTCATCGCCACCACCGCGAAGGCGATTTCCTTCGACCCCTGCAGGGCGGCCCGGAACGGGGTCATGCCCTCCTCGATGTGGCGGTGGATGTTTTCCAGCACCACGATGGCGTCGTCCACCACCAGGCCGATGGCCAGCACCAGCCCCAGCAGGGTCAGGGTGTTGATGGTGAAACCCAGGGCGTAGAGGAAGATGAACGCGCCGATCAGGGATACCGGAATGGTCACGAACGGGATCAGCGTCGCCCGCCAGTTGCGCAGGAACACGAAGATCACCGCCACCACCAGCAGCAGCGCCTCGACCATGGTCCGGTAGACCGCATCAATGGATTTTTCGATGAAGATCGAGCCGTCGTAGCCGATCTGAATCTTCATCCCCTCCGGCAGGGTGTCGGTGATGCCCGGCAACAGCGCCCGCACCGCCTGCGCCACGCTTAAAGTGTTGGCGGTGGATTGCTTGACGACGCCCAGCCCCACCGAGGGATTGCCGTTGACCCGCACCGCGTTGCGATCATCCGCCGCGCCGATCTCCGCATAGCCGATGTCGCGCAGCCGGATGGGGTAGCCCTTGGTTTCCTTGATGATCAGGTCGTTGAATTGCTCGGGCGTGCGCAGATCCGACTCGGTCAGCACCGTAAACTCGCGCTGGCGCGATTCGATCCGCCCGGAAGGCAGCTCGACGTTCTGCCGTTTCAGGGCGTTCTCCACGTCCTGCGGGGTCAGGCCGTAGGCGGCCATCCGGTCGCGGTCCAGCCACACCCGCATGGCGTAGCGCCGCTCGCCGCCGATGATCACGCTGGCTACCCCCGGCAGCGCCTGCAAGCGATCCACGATGACGCGGTCGGCGTAGTCGGTGATTTCCAGGGCGCTGTACCGGTCGCTGGAAAAGGCCAGCCACATGATCGCCTGGGCGTCGGCCTCGATCTTGGCCACGACCGGATCATCGGTCTCATCCGGTAACCGGCCACGCACCCGCGCCACCCGGTCGCGCACGTCGTTGGCGGCGGAATCCACGTCCCGCTCCAGCAGGAACTCGACCGTGATCTGGCTGACTTCCTCGCGGCTGACCGACTTGATGGTGCGGATACCTTCGATGCCAGCCAGCGAATCCTCCAGCGGCTGAGTCACCTGGCTTTCCATGATTTCGGCGCTGGCGCCGGGATAGACGGTGCGCACCGACACCACCGGGGCGTCAATGTTGGGATATTCGCGCACCGGCAGGCGCAGGAACGTAATCACGCCGATCAGGATGATGGCGAGGCTCATCACCGTCGCCAAGACCGGGCGCTTGATGGAGACTTCGGGGAGGAACATGG
>CALMNY010000035.1 GCA_937872125.1 uncultured Candidatus Competibacteraceae bacterium
GGCGGTGCGCGCCGGGGCCGCCGGGACGCCCGCCGCGGCCGGGGGCGCCGGGGGCCGCGCCGGGGCGGCGGGGGGCGCCGGGGGCGGCACGACCCGCGAGGCGCCGTCGATGGGGTCCTCGGCCCGGCCGCTCAGCGGGATCAGGACCGCGGCGGCAAGCAACCAGTGCAGGGTGCGGGAGGTCATCGCTTGGTCTCCTGGGGCGCCGGCCCGCCAATCAGCGGTGTCGTATCCTCTTTGCTGACCTCCGGCACCTCTTCATACAGCGGCGGCGTCAGCATGTTTTGCAACAGGGCGGCGTTGGGTTCGATGCCCGCGTCCTGGAGTTCTTTCTCCAGGCGCGCGTTACGCTGCATCTCCTCCGCCAGGCCCTCTTTTTCGTAAGACTTCCGCCAGGCCAGGGTATGCGGTTGCGTCCCCGGGTAGCTCGAGAAGTGGGTCAGTAACGGTTTGCCCTCGAACATTTCAAACAGACATTCGAGCACCACGTTCTGGTGTTGATCGTAGCCACCGGTCGAGGTGGCGGTGCTGTTGATGTACCGCCCCATGACGAACACCTTCTGCGAGCCGGGTTCCCAGAGCACGCGGGAGGCGACGAAATAGGACATGGAGGTGGCGGTATTGAAGGCCGGGTCCCGGCCCATGGCCAGCAATTTGGCCTTGAGCGGCGGGAAGATCTTCGGCGCGAAAATGTCGCCGAGCGCATCGATGACGTAGGTCAGGTTCTCGGGGGTAATGTTGCCGATGAGATGGGCGACATAGAAACCCCAGGCCTTGTAATACTCCGGCGAGGCCGAGGTCCAGCTGATCTCGCTTTTGCCCTCCAGGTGTGGCGGCACAAGCACGATGCGTTCATGGCGAGCGGCGGTGATCAGCAGGGTCGAGGCCACCCCTAAGGCCATGATCAGGTTGGCCACCAACAGCATTTTGACGGAAAAGTTCGACAGGTCGAACCGGCGCAAAAAATTCAGCGTTTCCATGGGGGGCGCCTGTTAGTGGACCAGGGCCTTCACCACCCCGAGCGGGTAGCGCAGGTTGAGTTTGGCGATCCCGTGCGCATAGGCCAGATGCATGAGAATCCCGTCCAGATTCGAGGACTTGAACGTCGAGAACAGCTTCATCAGCAGAAAGATCAGTACCAGCATATACATCATCAGATCGGTGAGGATGCCGATACCGAACAAGGCGACAATCGGAAAAACCTCGTCAATTTCCCACAACAGGATCTGCATCTGCGCATCGACGTAGCGGGGGATGGGAATCGTCTGTGACATGGCCGTGGCTCCGCGGTTATTCCTGAGGCTCCAGCATGACCCGTGCGGAGCGGTTTTGCTGGCGTCCGGCGGCGCTGGTATTGGGCGCCAGGGGCGCCGTTTCGCCCAGGTGCACCTGCTCGATGCACGCCGCCGGCACGCCGAGGTCGGCAATCTCCCGCGCGACGGTGTCCGCGCGGCGTTGCGACAGCGCCTGGTTGTACGCGGCGGTTCCGGTGCTATCCGCCCGTCCCTCGATATGGACACGGGCAATCCGGTCGCGGTGCTGATCGATGAACTGGCGCAACGCCGCGGCCGCCTCCGGGCGCAGGTGCGCGGTGTCAAACGGAAACAGCACCTGATGCACCCGGCCCGCGTCATCCTGCCACGTCACCTTCACCTGGCGGACCAGGAGCGGCGGTGGCACGCCCAGGGCGAAGGTCTCATGCGGCTGGATGCGGGCGATGTCGCTGTGGGGCTGAAAGACCGCGGTGATATGGCCGGCCTGTTGGCGCAATTCGCCCGGCGGCACCGGCGCCCGCGGGTCCAGGTTGATGAACGGGCCCGTCGCGCCCGACGGCGGCGTGGAGCTGCAGGCCGTCAGCACGAGCCCGGCCAGGGCGAGGGGGTAATAACAGTGCCGCATGGTCCTAGCCATTCAACCTCGGTGAGGGTGGGGACGGGGCGCGCCCGCGCCACAGCAGGGTCGCCAACACGCCGTACAGGAGCAGGGCGCCCACCGCCTGTCCGGCCCGGAACAGCGGCCGATTCAGGCGCTGCACATAGGCAAAGGCCTGGATGCCATACCCCTGCCGCTGCACGAAGCGCACGGCCTCCACCCGGGCGTCGGCGCCGTACTGGTGCGGCCACCGCCCCCAGGCCAGGCCACTGAGGGCGCCGCTGAGCAGCGGGTGCGTCACCTGCCAGCTGTGGATCACCACCGGGCCGTCGCCCGGTGCCGGCGCGGGCGGCGGCGCACTGGACGGCGCGACCGCCACTCCCCCCAGCACCCCCAGGAGGAGCAACAGGAGCGGCAGGGCGGCGCGCGCCCCCCGCCGTCGGCGGTGGCCCCCGGGGGTCAGCGCCTGGGCAGGATAGCGAGGGTCCCCAGTGGAAATGCGCGGCATGCGGGGCATTTTCCTTAGTTAGCGGCGGAAAGCGGCAGGGACTCCAGCCAGCGCTCCACGGCGGCAGCGGTGGGCGGGCCCGCCAGCGGCGTGGCGGTGACGCCCTGGGTGACGTAAAGGGCCGGCACCGCGGTCAGCGCCGCCCCCCGCACCCACTGCATGATGGCGGCCAACGCCTTGGCGCCCCGGTCGACGGCGGGATAGATCTCCACCCCCGTCACGTCCGGCGCCCAGTCGCGGTCGAAATACGGCGCCAGGTGGTCAAACCCCACCGTCGTGCCGAGGGCCACGGCGGCCTTGAAGGCGGTCCGCTCGCCGGAAAAATCCACCGGCAGCCAGGTCACGCCCACCCCGGCCGCCTGCAAGCGCGCCGCCAGCGCCGGCGCGGCCAGAGCCGCGTACAGGCGTTGGCAATGGCCACAGGCAAAATCAAACACGATGAACAACTCCCGCCCCGCCGCCCCGGACGCGGGAAACTGGCGGATGCCGGTCAGGGCGCGGAGTTCGGCGGCCGCCAACCCCGGATGGGTGGGCGCGGCGACGGGGTCGGCCGTGGCCGGCGCCGGCGCCGGGACGGTTTCGCCCGGGAAGTAGCGGGCCAGGGCGTCGCTGGTGTGATTGCCCTGGCCGCCCGCATCCAGAATCAGGCCCAGGAACAGGTTCTCGCCCGCGGGATCGAGGTACAGGATCATCGGCTTGCCCCGCGCCCGCAGCGCCACGCCTTTCAGGCCGGCCGGGGCGTCAAAGGTGTCGATGAGGGTGATGCCGGGCTTTTGCCGCAGCCGCTCCAGGAACTGTTCATAACCCCCCGGCGCGGGCGGCTCGGCCGCCGCCTCGGCGGCGGCCAGCAGCGCCCCACCCACCAGGCTGGCCACGGCCAGCCGCCCGCCCCGGCGGCGCCGGGGGGAATGCAGTCGCCACATCGACGGGGTCCTCGGGGAGATCAGGCGCCAAGCGTCAGCCACGGTAGCGACCGCTCTTGACCAGGTATTGCGACAACAGGCCGTTGGCCAGCTGGAAAAACAGCTCGTAATCGCCGGCCGTCACATCGGGGCCAATCAGATAGGCGCCATTCATGACCAACGCCGGGGTCGCGTCCGGCTGGTAGTGGGCAAAGCGCTTGCGCGCCAGGATCAGCGCCCGCATGCTCGCCGTCGAGTTCCACGCCTTGCGGAAGGCGTCTTCGGCGATGCCGGCATTGCGCGCGCATTTGAGGTAGGTATCGAGGCGCTCGGGATCGTTCGGCGCCAGTTGCAGCGCCATGTACGTTTCCTGCATGAAATACGCGATCCGCACCGGTTGGGCGATCTGGGCGGCGTAATAGGCGCGCGCCATCAGGATCTCTTTCGTGGTGCTGGCGATCACCGGCACGGGTTCGAAGGTGATCGGCGCCGGCAGCGACGTGCCCCAGGTCCAGAAGTAGGTGTCGTTGCGCAGGCAGAAGGTGCAATCGAAGGCGAAAAAGTAGAGCACCTTGTCCGCATCGCCCGGTTCCAGCGGCGTGCGCGGCGGAATGACCGGCTGTTGCCGGCGTTGCGGATCCAGGCCCAGAACCTCGGAGGGCGCGTGCATGTCGGCCTCGTCAAACGGCGAGGCGGACCGCGGGCCGCCCAGCGGCAGGCAGGCGCCCAGCGCCGCCACCAGCAGGCGCCGCCGCGCCGGTGATTGAGCCGCGCCCCCCCGGGCGGAGCGGTCGGCAGGGCCCGGGCAACGCACCCCGGGAGGACACAAACGGGGCGGCGACCCGCCGGGGGGCTCAGTCATGTGGGATCTCCAATTCTTCATCGAGGCCGCAATGCCCGGCGCGGTCCGGCAACAAGCGCAACGCCTGGTCGAGGGTGGTTTTACCCGCCAGGGCATGCAGGGCGCCGCCGGTCGCCAGCTTGACAAACTGGGCTTGATGCTGGGCGGCGCGGGTGATCGCCTCGCTGTCCTTGGTGGTGATGGCTTCGCGCAGGGCATTGTCCGAGCGGACCAGTTCCAGTACCGGCACCCGGCCTTTGTAGCCGCTGTACCCGCACTGCTCGCAGCCCTGGGGCAGCAACAGGGTCTGCCCGGGGGCAAGGGGGACGCCCAGGCTGTGGAAGGCCGCGCTGGCGACGCTGTCCGCCGCATAGGGGCGCGCGCAGCGGCACAGGCGCGACAACAGGCGTTGCGCGACGACGCAGCGCAGGGCCGCGCCCAAGGGAAACGGTTCAATCCCCAGGTCCAGCAGCCGGGTAATCGTCGCCGGCGCATCGTTGGCATGGACGGTCGACAGCACCAGATGGCCGGTCAGGCTAGCCTCGATGGCAATGCGCGCCGTTTCCGCGTCACGGATCTCGCCGATGAGGATGATGTCCGGGTCCTGGCGCAGAATGGAGCGTAACGCCGAGCCAAAGGTGGTGCCTTTCTCGGCGGGATTACCAAACGCCGTGGTTTTCGGCCGCTCCACGTTGACCTGGCAGGCCAGGGGAATCCGATATTCCACCGGATCCTCGACGGTGATGATCTTGCGCTCCAGCGAATTGAGCGCGGTCAGCATGGCGTACAGGGTGCTGGTTTTGCCCGAGCCCGTCGGGCCGGAGACCAGGAACAGGCCGTTGGGTTCGGCCAGCGTCTCATCGATCACCCGGCGCACGCTCGGCGTCATATCGATGTCCGCCAGGGTGCGCGAGGCGTTGGCCTGATCGAGCAGGCGCCCGACAATGCTCATGCCGTTGCGTGTGGGCAGCCACGAGACCCGGACATCGACCATCCGCTCGTCCACCTCGATGAACATGCGCCCGTCCATGGGTTTGCGGTCACTGGGCGAGAGGCCGGCCTTCATGCGGATCTTGGTGTCGGCATTGCGCATCTCCGGCCCGGTGAGGGTGTGGGTCTGCCGCAGCTTGCCATCGACACGCATGCGCACGATCGCCCCGTCCTCCGCATCCTCGATATGGATGTCGGAGGCCCCCATCCGCGCGGCGCTCTTGAACATATCGTTCAGCAGCGCCACCACTTTTTCGTCCCCGGTCTGGGTGGAGATGAATTCCGTCGGTTCCCGTTTGGCCGTCATCCGTTCACTCCCCGCGCCCGGTGGCGGTAGGTGATCAGTTCCTGCAGTTTGCGATGCACCTTGCGGGCATAATCGAGGCGGAGATCGCGGCGGCGCTCAGAGGCGTTATACGCGCCCACCGCTTCCCAGGTCGGCCCGTAGCGATCCAGGTTTTCGCGCAGGATCCACGCACCCACATGCACATTCAGGCAGGTCTCGCTCAGCAGGCGCTGCGCGGTGATCGCCTGGGCTGACAACCGGGGCAGATGGCTGGAATTGATCTGCATCAACCCCAGATCGCGGGTGCCGTTTTTGTTGTAGCCGGTGGCCGCGGGATTCAGGTTGGATTCCACGCGGGCGATCGCCCACAACAGTTCCACGCTGATCTCATAGGTCCGGGCGGCCTGCCCGAAACACTCCGTCAGCGGGTATTCGCGGTCCGGCACCCGTAACGCCAGGCCCGCGGCCGAAACCTCGCCCAGCAGCAGCCACCCCAGGGCCGCCGCCAGGCACCGCGCGCGCCCGTTCACGGCCGCGTCTCCCCCACCCCCGCCGCCGGCGCCAGCGACTGGAGGATCAACGCCAATTCCTCCGCATCGGGCGCGCCGCGCACCAGCTGGAAGCCGCCTGATCGCGCCTGATAAAACAACTGCGGCGTGCCGGCCGAACCCAGGGCGTCGAACAATACCTGGTTGCGCGCCACGGCGGCGACGGCGGCGGCCGACACCGGGGCGTCCGCCCCGGCGGGCCGCTCCTCCGGGGCGCCGGCCAACGCCGCCGCCAGGGCCGCTTCACCCTGTCCCTGCTGGGCCGCCGCGGCGAGCCGGGCGGCCGCCGCGTCCTCACCCAGGGTGTTCACCGGGATCCAGCGCACGGCCACCTCGCCGGCGGCCACGCGCGGCGTCAGATCCCGGTACAAGCGCGCGCAATGCGGACAGGCCGGATCGAACAGGACATAGAGCAGGGGGGCGTGCGCATTGCCCTGGTGAATGGCGGTCGCCGCGCCCAAGTCGCGATACAGGCTGGGCAACAGGTGCTGATCCAGATAGTCATTCAGCACCGGCAGGGCGACGTTGTCCCCCTCGGCGGTGAGCAGGGCGCCTAACACGAGGTGGGTCCCGGCCGGATCGGTGTAGAGCACCACCGGCTGGCCCAGTTCGGAGGTCACCAGATAGCCGCGCAAGCCCAGGGGTGCAGCGAAGCGTTGCGCCAGCGTGAAGACCCCCGCGGTTTGACTCAGCACCAGCGCATCCGCCGGATCCGCGGGATCGAACGTGAGCGCCGCCGGCACGGGGGGCGTGACCACGGGGGCGGCGGGCGCCTCGTTCGCCAGGCCGGCCAACGGCGCCACGAGCAGCGCCAGGGCCAGGCCCAGCGCCGAACAGCGGCCGCGCCGCCCCTGCGGCGTTCCGGGGTGGATAGGGATGATCGGTTGCGTCACTAATGGTCTCCGTTGCTGCCGTCACGCGACGGCCCGTAGTTAACGCGCCTGGCGCCGCGCCACAGTCAGCGGCGCCAGGCGGATAGGCCGTGTGAGGATTATGCGGGGCGCCGCTGACGCAATTGGGCGAAATGAGGGTGCTTATGGCCCCTTTTCACCCGCAAAAACCCCGGCCTGCCGCTGGCGCTTCCCGGTGCTTCGCCGATGCTCCCCCGCGGTGACCGCCCCCCCGCTCCGCGGGCCTCCGCCCGCGCGGTTTCCCGGGCGGTTCACCCGCGACACGGCCTTTGCCTACCGGCGTACGGTGGCGCGTCGCCGTGCGTTATGCCACGCCGCCACGCCGTCCCGGTGCGACGGACGACGCGGCGGGCCGGGTCGGCTGCACTGGCCTGGCCAGTGGGAGCCGGGCGGGTCGCCCGCGGCGCAACGGACCGCCGCCCGGCGGTGCGGCGGCCAGCGTCCGCCAGCGGTTGGCTGCCAGGCCGGTCGCGCACAGCGCCGCCGATTCGGCGTCTTATGTTCGGGGAATGCCGGGCGCTTCATCCGCGGTCCCCCTCGCCATGAGGCGCCGGTATGGGTGGCGTACCGAACGCCGTCGCCGGGGGCGCCCACCCCGGCATATCGGCGGAAAAGAGCCATTCTACCTAGCGTCATTCCGCGAAAACCCCCCTGGGTGGGGTCCTACACTGTCATCGTCGTCACTGCCCACCTGCGGCGGACGAACTCACCCACACGTGTTCGCTTTCACCAAGAGATGCATCTCATGAAACGCTTCAGCAAGCAACTGTCCTTCTTCGTCGTCGCCACCCTGGTCGCGACTGCCGCCATGGCCGGTTCCGGCGGTACCGAGTTCGATACCGCCCTGACCACGGTCGTCGACTGGTTCGAGGGCGCCCTCGGCAAGTTGATCGCCGTCACCACCCTGGGCGTGGGCCTGGCCATGGGCATCATGCGCCAGTCGGTCATGAGTGTGGTCGTGGGCGCTTCCATGGCCCTCGCCCTGAACTACGGCCCCGGCATCATCCAGGGTCTGGTCACCGCCAACCTGCCGGTGCTCTGACGACCGGCCGCCTGGCCTGAACCCCCCCCGCGCCCCGCCGGCGCCGCTGGCGGGGTTCAGGCCACCCCCCCTGTTCCCGCCCCCACCGCTGACCAGACCCGCCGGGCGCGGGCTGCGTGCCGGGTAGTCCGGACGCGTCCCTCCTTCGCCCGGTTGTTCTGCCCCCCCCTCGTTTGGGTTCCGGCCGCGGCCGCTGGTCGCGCCCGCGCTGGAGCCGCCACCCTTGCGGCCGACCGTGATACGCAACCCCCACCCCCTTGCGTGGCGGGTGTGGTCCCGGGTGCGCCCCGCGGCGCCGGCGACCGCGCTGCTCCCAGCCGGCGCCCCCACGTTGTCCCGCTGAGCGGGCAGGCGCCCCGGTAGTTTTCACTCGCGCAACCCGGTAGTTTTTACTCGCGTTAGGCGGTAGTTATCACTCGCGGGGGCAAACGGGGTGAACTTATCCACAGGCCAACCGGCCATTTCAGCCCCCTTCCCCGGTAGTTTTCACTCGCGCCCCCCGGTAGTTTTCACTCGCGCCTGGGTGGTCAAGTCGGTAGTTTTCACTCGCGCCCCCGGTAGTTTTCACTCGCGGCCAACCGGCACCCGGTAGTTTTCACTCGCGCAATCCAGTAGTTTTCACTCGCGGGGTCTCGAAAAATATTTCTGTAATTCAGGCGGTTGCGAGCCATTGACCGCCCCCTCCTTCTTTTCCCTTTTCCTTCTTTATCCATCATCTTCCTTGTCCCGTCCCCGGCCTCCGGCGTCGGTCCCCGTGGCCACCCTGGGGCGCATAGCCTGCGCACGCCTGCTCCGTACGCCTGGGTCGCGCCCCTCCGACCTGGCCGATACCCGCGGCGCGCCCGTGACGGGCTGCTGATCGTCCCCGCGCGATCCAGCACCGCCGGCCGCGCCCGTCTCCCGTCGAAGGAGCGCAGGACGCGCGACGCCCCCCCAGCCCGGGTGCGTAGCCCGGCGGAGCAGAGGGCGCGAGGGCCTCTCGCCCCGCGTCCGCCCCGTCCCGCCACCGGCGGCGGGTAGCGCCGGCGCGCGGCGCGTGCGCCGCGCACTTCCTGCCCGGCGGGGCGCAACGCGGGGGTGCGTACGCCGGGCGGGAGTAGCGATTATTCCCCCAGCCGGTTATCAATACCGGCATGATTCAGCGGGGCTATCAGTTTCGGCTCGTCCCCACGCCGGCGCAAGCAGCGCAACTGGCGACGTATTTTGGCGCCACCCGCTGGGTGTGGAATGCGGCGCTGGCCTGGCGGTCGACGGCGTACCGGCAGGATGGCGAGAGCGTGACCGGCGTCGACTTTTCGCGCGAGCTGAGCTGGCTCAAGCAGCTGGAGCCGTATCCGTGGTGGCGCGCCGTCCCGGCCACCGTGCTGACCCAAGCGTTGCGCGATCAGGACCGCGCCTACGCCAATTTCTTCGCCAAGCGCGCCCGCTATCCGCGGTTCAAGAAGCGCTGGCCCGCGGCCGCCATTCGCTTCCAGTTGGATCAACGGGTCGTGGCCAACGCCTATCGGGCCGGCGAGTTCTTGCGCCTGCCCGGACTCGGCGCGCTCAACCTGCGGTGGTCGCGCGTGCCGGGCGGCATCCCGAAGAGGGTCACCGTGCAGCGCGACGCCGACGGGCGCTATTTCGTCGCCTTCATGGTCGAGGAGGCGCTCGCCCCCGCGCCCCCGAACGCGGGCGACGTCGGCGTCGATGTCGGGCTGAAAGACCTCGTCATCACCCGCGACGGGCGCAAATCGGGCAACCCCCGCCCCCTGCGCCGCTATCAGCGCCGGTTGAAAATGGCTCAGCGCCGGCTAAGCCGCCAGCAGCAGGGTTCCCGCCGTTGGCAGCGGCAACGCCAGCGCGTGGCGCGGCTGCATCGCCGGGTCAGCGACGCCCGCCGCGACTTTCTGCACAACCCCCCCCGGGGCCGCGCCCCGCCCCTGTAGGCGCAGAAACTCGTTCAGCTATGTCCTCGAACCGGCACCGGTGGCCGAAGTTTCTTAGGAAGCAGTCCACGGCCCTGGTCCGCGCGCATGGCCTCATCGCCCTCGAGGACCTGAAGGTCAAAGGGCTGGCCCGCTCGCGGCTGGCCAATTCGATGCACGATGCGGCGCTGGGCGAGTTGCGGCGCCAGATAACTTACCAGTGCCAATGGCACGGGCGCGGGTTATGGCAAGCTGAGCGCTTCGCGCCCACCAGCAAAGCCTGCTCCAGGTGCGGCGCGGTGCAAGCCGTCATGCCGTTGCGGATCCGGGACGGGACCTGTCCCGCCTGCGGAGCCGTTCACGACCGAGACGTTGACGCGGCCGTCAACGTATTCCTGTTCGCTACGGCGGGTAGCGCCGAACGACAGGCGCATCGAGGGCGAACGATCCCCAGCGCCGGTTGCCAGGGGGCAGCCGGATGGCAGGCGCCCGATGAAGTGCGAACCCAACCGGCCGGCGCGGGAACGGGGCACGGATGACCCGCGACCAAGCCGGAGGGGCGGACTCCAATTTCCCGGGAGAAGGTCATCAGGGTGCGGCCTTGCCCTTCCGCCGCCCTCTGCCCCTCAGGGGCCTCCAGGCGGGTCCACGCCCGCGCCATCCGCTTGCCGTGAGGGGGACAGGTCGCCCGCCCACCGGCGCGCCCGTGACCGGCCGCTGAACGCCCCCCGCGCGGTCCAGCACCGCCGGCCGCGCCCGTCTCCCGCTCTTCCCGGAAGAAGGTCATCATGCGCACCTGCCCTTCCGCCGCGCGCTGCCCCCCTCAGGGCCTCCAGGCGCCCCCCGCGGGCCCGCGCCGGCCCGCTTCACGCTCCGGGCGCGGGGGGCTGAGACCCCGGCCGCGCCTGGTCCGTCACCGCCACTCCTCCCGGCCCACGGTGTTCTGCCCCCTCAGGGGCCTCCAGGCGGGCCCACGCCCGCGCCACCCGCTTACCGTGAGTATAAACGCCCGCCCACCGGCGCGCCCGTGACGGGCCGCTGAACGCCCCCCCTCTGCCCGGTGGACCCATCCCCTCGGGTAAAATGCAGGGGGCGCGATGGCCACGCGGATGCCGCACATCGCGCCGGCAGAGCTGTTAATCTACCGGGGTAAGCTCCACGACAAGAGGATGAATCATGCTGCACTTAAAGTTACTGCCGGGAGAACGTGTTTACGTTCTCGGCCATGTGGTGATCGAGTATTTTTTGCAAGGGGGAGACATACAGAAACCGGCCTGGAAAATCGCGCCGTATCACGCGGAAGTGCCGTTGATCTGCTCCGACCTGACGGACGTACCCTACGCCCGCACGCTCCCCGTGCCCCCTCAGTTGCCGGTGCCGTTATCGCAGGAAGTGGAAGTGTCATGTCTCGGCATTGACCGCCACGGACAGATGCGGGTAGGCTTTAATGCGCCCACATCCATCCGCATCCTCAAAGAGCAAAAGCTGATCGGCGAGGCCCGCGCGCTGTCGGCCGTGCCGATCATCCTGGGAGATTCTGCCTCGTGATCACATCCAAGTCGTTGCTGGGGACCTTCCTGGTGGTGGTCGCCGCGCTGGCCATCGGAACGGCGCTCTGGTACCGGGAGGATGCCGGCGTGGCCCTACCGGATAGCGACGGTGCACGGGAGCGGACGGCTGGGGCCGATGCCGCCGGACCAAGCGCCGGCCGTACCGCCACGGCTGACGGGGCGCCGGACGACACGGCGCGCAGCGAGCGCGAGCAGTACCAGCAGGCATACCGCCTGATCGAAGCGGCGGCCAGGAAGTACGGTGTCGACCCGGCCCTGGCGCACGCCATCGCCTTGCAGGGCTCGTTTTACAACCCGCGCAAGGTGTCCTCGGAAGGCGCCATCGGCCTGATGCAAGTGCGCCCCGGGGTCGCCGCCGGCTATGGTCTTGCCGACAAAAACCAGTTGTTCACCCCGGAGATCAACGCCGACATCGGCTTGCAGCATCTGCGGGCGCTGCTGGCCCATCACGACCTTCCCGGGGCGCTCTTTGCCTACACCACCGGGCGCAAGCCCCCCGAGGGCGAAGACGGCGCCGCGCCCGAAATCTCCAGTCTCGGGCAACGGATCCTCAAGCAATATCAACTGAATGGGGGGCGTTGAACGCGACGCGGCCCCGGCGCACTTCCGCCGGCGGCCCGGGCGCTAAATCCCGCCGGCCGCCGGTCGTCACCCCCCACCGGGGCCACTCTCCGGCGTCGCGGCCGGGCGCCCCCGATCATCCCTCCCCTGTCCACCGGCGCCGCCACCCTCCCGGCGATCACGGGGAACCTGTGCCCGCCCCGCGCCGCCCGGCCTGACCACACCGGCGCGCCCGGTCAGATTTGGTCAGAATGGTCAGAATTCGTCAGAACGGTCAGAACCCGTCAGTAATCCGGGGGCGCCCGGCACTACCTTAGGCCGGGACGCCGGCCTGCGCCGCCGTCCGGCGCGGCGATCACCGTCCACGCCTGGGAATGACCGACGATTGACGAAGAGAAGAGGAACCATGTCCAGCGCCCGATCGGACCTCATGTTGCTCACGCCGACGCCTTACCCCGCGGCGGACGCGTACACCTCGGTGCAGATGCAGCTGTTCCAGAGCTTTCACGCCCGGGACAGCGCGACGCGGCAGCGCTTGTCGAACTCCCTCGATTTCTGGGACGCCATCCCCAAGTATTCGGTCAACCGCCAGGGGGGCGGGCGCCAGCGGGGACCGGACGCGGCGCCCCCCTCCATCCTGACCCGCCATTTTGAATTCCGTAACCATTCCTTCCAGCTGGAAATCCGCCCGGCCCGCGTCCGCCACCCCCGCACCGGCGCCATCCACGTCGCCTATCCCACGCTCCGGGAGGAGATCGTCGAGGACGCCCTGCGCAAAATCGCCTCCCAGCAGCAGTGCGGGTTTTACTGCCAAGGCCCGGGCCAGCCGCGCGCCGGGGTGCGGTTCACCCTGCATGCCCTGCGTAAATATCTTAGGGAACAGGGACATACCATGGATCATTACCAGGTGAAAGAGTCGTTGTTGATTCTGGCGGACTGTCACATCGAAGTCGTGACCATCGACGGCCCGCTCCGCAAGCAGATCAACGCGTCGATCATCCGCACCCTGATCTTATCGGGGCGCGCCGACCTGGAGCAGGACCCGTCCTGCCTGTGCTACGCCGACTTCCACCCCCTGATCACGGACGCCATTGACGCCATCCAGTATCGCCAGTTCGATCTGTCCGCAGTCCTCCAGCACCGCAAACCCCTGGCCCGCTGGTTGCATAAGTACTTTATCCGCGCCGCGCGGAATGCCAGTCCGCTGCATCCAATCAAGCTCAGCATGAAGTTTGTGAAAAACGCCAGCGGACTGCTCGGGTCGGCCCGCTGGCGTGACGATGTCCGCGCCCTGCGCGCCGCCCTCGCCGAGTTGATCGACAACCACGTGCTCGTCGCCGCGCACGCGTGTGAGGCGCCCGTGGGGGCGGCGGACGCGGATCTGCGGTGGCTGCTGACGCCCAGCGCCAGTTTGGTGGCGGATATCATCGCCGCCAATCAGCGCTGCCAGCACCATCGCAGCCTCGCCGCGACGCCGGCGCCCGGCCCTGGCGCGGCCAGCCCCGACCGGACGACCCACCGTACCCGGGGCGCCGGTCTGCTCTCCCTCCCCCGGGCGCCGGGCGAGGCCAGCCCCCGGCGTCCCGAGCGCCCCGCGCCACGGCCGCCCCCCCCGGCGGGCCGTCCCCGCGGCGGCTAGTGATGGCCGCGCAGGGCGACCAGCAGCGCCCCCAGATCCCGCGCGTCCTGACAGCGCAGCCGGGCGCCGGGTTCGTGGAGGGAGCCGATACAGACCCCCGCCGCGTCGTTCGCCAGCCCAATGACGAAGGCCGAGGCAAAAGCGTCGCCGCCGCCCGCGTCGAGCAGTTGCTGGGCGGCGGCGACGTCGGTCAGCACGATCAGGTTAAGGCGGGCGCCCGGCGGGCGCTCCGGCACCGACTGCGCCAGGCGCGCCAGTGCCGGGGTCAGGACCGCCGCGGGCAGCGCCGCGCCGGCCCCGCCCACGGCTAACTGGTTCAGATAGCCGCGCGCGCCGGCCAGAAAGTCGGGTTGCGCCCGGTTGAGGGTTTCCGTATACCCGGGACGCAGATCCCGGGCGTAGGGCGCCACCACCAGGTGCTCGCCATGCCGCAGGCGCGAGAAACGTTCCTGCGCTTCGGGATGGTCCAACCACGCCAGCAGCCCGTCCTTGGCGGCGCGCAGCCCGCGGCCAAAGGGCCGGGCGGTGTTGATGGCGATGACCAGCGTCGCCGGCGACAACTGATACTCCAGGTACGTGCGCACCAGGACGCGCAGGGGATGACTTTTGCGCCATTCCGGCGCCGGCCGGGCGGTGGCGCCGTGCAAGTCCACCGCCCGCGCCCGCCGCGCCAGATACCCGGCCACGGCCGCGAATTCCCGCCGCTTGAGCTGATTGAACAGGCCCAGGGTGTACCCGGGGAGTGGCGTGCCGTCCATGAGCCACACCGGACACAGGGGCGACTGCAGGCGCGGGTCGGCATTCAAGGCCGTGATCAGGGCCTCCGGGGCAAACAGGGCGTTCAGGTGCGCCTCATGGGCCAGGTAGTGTTCCGCGGCATTGACATAGCCCGGGTAGAGCCGGCGATGCCCCTGGCCAAACGCCCGCGCCGGCGGCGGGGTGGTGAAATCGCCGTCCTGCCCCGGGCCCACCGCCAGCCGCAAGGCGTTGATGGTCGCCGCCCCCAGTTCGGAATAGGCCGGATGATGCAGCGCGAAGTGCAACTCGTTCGCCGCGGCGCGCCGCGTCAGTTCCGCCCAGGTCGTGCGGCCAAAGGGCGGGAGCCGCCCCGTCCAGTCCCTCTCGCACCAACCAAACGCCTGCGCCGTCGCGGCCTTGACCCCCAGCACCACCGGTGCGGGATACAGACGCACATCCGCCAACCCAGACCCCTCGGGGGTCTTGCCGATGCCCAGCCCCCAGTGGGCGTCGGTCTCGGCGTCGGTGAAGGTGGGCGAAAACGTCACCCGAATCCCGGTCGCGGCGGCCAGGTCGTGATACTGGGCAACGACCGGCTGCAATTCCGGCGTAATGCGCACGTTCAGCGACAGGTGTTCAGCGGCCGCGGACGCGCCGTCGCGGCCGCTTCCGGACAGAAGCGTCAGGCCCGCGAGGACCAGGAACGCCGGCCACAGTAACCAGGTTAAACGCCAGATCATGGGTACCCCTTGCCGATAAAAAAACGTGTATTGCGCACGGTCCTATGGTAGAAACATTACCGCGCTACCCGTCCGGCGTACCCGGCGGTACCCCGGCGCGGATCGGCGCGCAACCCCCCCTTTGTCGTCCGGCCCTATTTGGAGTTGCTGCATGCCTTTTTTTGCTCGTCGTCATCGCGCGGTCCGTCGGTTGAGCCTGCTGCTCGCCACCCTGGGCGGTGGCCTTTCGCTGCCGGTACAGGCCCTCCCGCCCACCCCGGCCGACGTGCCGGCGGCCGGGGCCGAGACCCCGCCCGCCACGCCCGCGGAGGACGGCGTCGTGATCCCCGGCCGGCCGGTACGGATCACGGTGCCCCCCTATAATCCGGCGCATCCCCCGGTGCCGCTGCATCAGCCCGCCCCGCTGCCGGACGGTGGGCCGACGCCGGTCTCCCTGCCCAGCCGGGAGGGCTAACGGCGCCGGCGGCGTGGCGCCGCGCCCGGCGCGGGGCGTGACGGCGGGTTGGCCCCGGCGCGCCCGCGCCCCGCGGGCCCGGGGCCGCCGGTCCGGTGCGCGTCCCCCGCCCTTAGGGCGGGGTGGTGGGCTCGGCATCAATGGTTTCCCAGTCGATGACCACGGAGCGGAATTCCGAGTCGCTGCCCGCGACCATGGCCACGCCATCCTTGCGCGTATGGTTGAACAAGGCGTTATCCCGCACCCCGAGAAATTTCATCGCGCTCGGCACGTCGTTTTGATTGGTGCGGAAGCCGACCTTCAGGCAGACATTGGAAAAGACCTGCTTGGGAAAGATCGCCGGACTCTGCGTGACGACGATCAGGCCCACGCCGTACTTCCTCGCTTCGCTGGCGATACGGTTGAGGATGAACGCTGGCGACTGCCGTTCGGCCGGATTCGCCGGCAGCATGGCCTGGGCCTCGTCCAGCACCACCAGGGTGTCGATCCGCTCGCCGCGGCGGCGCTGCGGCAACTGCCGGTATTCCCCGCGCTGCCGGGCGGCGCGGAAGATTTTGTTCAGCAGCACGTCGATAAAAAAAATCCGCGGTTTATCCGGCAGGCGTGACAGATCGTAGCGATTCAGCCCGGCGCGCACCGGCGGCGGGCGCGGGGCGAACACGCCGTGATTGGCCAGACCGTCGATATACAGCGACAACGTTTCCAGCGCCCGCGCCGCGTTTTTGCGCCGGTAGAGCGCCAGGTCGACCCGCTCCAGGGCAAACGGTCGCGCCGGCGCCGGCGCGGCTCCCGCCCCCGCCGGCGGGCCCTGGCTCAGGGTGGTGAGGTGGGCGTCCAGCGCGCCGCGCGCCTGCTCGCAGGCGGCCGCGAGTTCCCGCTCCAGCGCCTGGCGCTGCGCCAGCGCCGCCGGATCGCACGCCGGGCCGTCGGGCAGGGTCGCCAGCTGCGCCCGCGCCTTGAGGATCCCCTTCTCCACCTGCTCCAGTTCGTGCAGAAAGCCGTGGCCCCCGCCCGCCTCGTCCACCTCCAGCAGGAGATGGCGCAGGAGCGCCTGCAGCGTCTCGACGCTGGGCAACGCCTCCGGGGCGGTCGTCAGCCACTGCTGCGGGTCGTCGGGATCGATGCCCACCACCCGGTAGGCGTCGAGTAACAACTGGCGCAGGACCACCTCCTGCGCCGCGCGCATCGACGACAGGTAGGTGCGGCGCAGCATGTCGACCATGGTGTGGATATGCCGCCGCGGGCCGCCGTTGTCGTTGAGTTCGAACTCGAAGGGGTTGATCCCATAGGTGGGCGTCAGGGTGCCGAACGCCAGCAGATTCTCCCCCGCCACCCTCAGGTCGCCGTGCTGGTCGATCACATGCAGGTGTTTGCCGGCGCGGGCGAAATGGCTGATGATGCCCCGCAGCAGCCGGCTTTTCCCCGTGCCGCTGCCGCCCCAGATCACCGCATGCCCATTGGGCTCCTGATCCGGATTCCACGCCCAGATCTGCTCGCGGCGAAACAATTCCCGCCCAAACACGAACGCCGTCCCGGACGGCGCGGCCGGCGCCGGCGCGGCGGGGGGCGGGCCCGCGGGGCGGGCGGCGGCCTGCGGCGCCCGCGCCATCAGTCCGCGCCACCCGCCGGCGTGACCGCCGCGCGCCCGCGCGACGGGAGGGCGTACTCCACCCCCCAGCCATACACGGCGTTGCGGGCAAAATAGCAATAGGCGGCGAACGGCTTGCCGGACTTGCCGGTCAGGTCGGGAATGAGCGTCCGCCGGCGACGGGTCAAGGCCGTCGCCAGGGCGACGGGGTCCTCCTCCCGCAGGAAGTGATCGCAAAACTGCTGCAGCCGTGTCAGGGAGACCTTGAAGTCACACCCGATGGCATTGCAGTTGATCCACGCCTCATAGGCATAGACGCTCCGCTGACCGCAGGCCGGACAGCGGCCGATCAGTTCCCGCAGCGGGCGATGCTGACTGATAAAGGCGCTCAGCTCCTGGCGGTTCGCCACGACGTGCTCGGGGAGCTCCACCTGGCGCCGCCGGGCGAGGGCTTCGGCGTAGGCGACCTGCTTGGCGCTCGGCGCCTCGGCGAACGAATCCTCATAGCCGATCTGCTCCTTGAGCGCTGCGACCCGCGCCACGTAATCGGCAATGACCGTGTTGTAATCGGCTTCCCCCCGCTCCACCTGATCGAGCTGGTGCTCGAAGTCACGGGCATGGTTGGTGTCATTGAGCCACGGGGCATAGGTCGTGAGCCACTGATCCACCCGCAGCCCGGTATCGGTCACGTAGAGAAATCCGCCGCGGGTCTCGACATAGCCCCGCTGTTTCAGCCCATCGATGATCCCATCGAGCGTGGAGGGCCGGCCGATGCCCTTGTTGTCGATCATGGTCAGGAAGCGGCCGATGCCGTAGCGGGGCGGGCAGCGATTGGTCAGTTCCAGGGCCTGACATTCCAGCGGGGTCACTTCCGCGCCGATATCCAGCGCCGGGAAGCACACCGTGCGACTTTTATCCTCGTCCTCGTCCTGCCGCTCGCTCGCGTGTTCCCGCTCCCCGTTCAGCCACTCCCAGCCCGGCTCCAGGCACGCATTGGCCCGCGCCGACAGCCGGTACTGACCCGCCACGTCGACCGTCAGCACCGAGACATCGTAGGTGGCGTCCTTCAACTGCGTGGCGAGGGTCCGGAACCAGATATGGTCGTAGACCCGCAACTGGTCCTTGGTCAAGGCCTCGCGCAGGGATTCCGGCCAGAACGGCGCGGTGAACTGCGTGGGCCGGATCGCCTCGTGCGCCTGTTGCGCCTCCGCTCTCTGCACAAAGTGCCGCGGAGTGGTCAGCAGCAGCGAGCGCCGGTCGTCCGGCAATTGCGCGTCGAGCAGGGTGATGATGTCCGCGACCGCCGCGTCGCTTAAGGCGATGCTGTCCGTGCGCGGGTAGGTGATCAGTCCATGCCGCACCCCGCCCACGGCGATGCCCTCGTACAGCTCCTGCGCCAGCTGCATGGTTTTTTTCGGCTCGAAGCCGAACAGGTAAAAACAGCAGCGCTGCAGGCGGGCGGTCGTCAGCGGTGGATAGGGCGGCACCTCCAGGTTGCGGTACTGATAATTCCACACCCGGTGCGGCTGGGTGCGCAGGGCGTCGAGGGCCTGATCGCGCGCCTCCCACTCGTCCCCGGTGAATTTCTTCGGCAGGGTGAGACGGAAGTTCTGCTGGTCCACGCTGTAGTCCGCCACCAGCTTGGTATAGGGCTCGGGGACAAACCGGGCGATCGCCTCCTCGGTGGCGCAGAGGATGCGCAGGGCCGGCGCGCTCACGCGGCCGATGCCCTTGGTGCGCACCCCCGCCTGCTGGCGGGGTAAATGCCAGCGCATGATCTGCGACACGGGATAGCCGATCTGGCGGTCGACCAGGCGCCGGGCGATCTGCGCGCAGACCCGCTGGTCGTCGATCCCCCGCAGCCCGGAGACCACCGCCTGCTGGATCGCCGCGGGGGTGATCTCGCGAAAGGTGATGCGCGCGTAGTCGGTCAGGCCCAGGTGCCGCGCGACATCGGCGGCGATCCGCTCCCCCTCGCGGTCATCGTCGGCGCCGATGAAGACCTTCTCGCAGCGCGCCACCGCCGCGCGGATCGTCTCCAGCACCCCGCGCTTGTCCTGGCTGAGCTGCCAGTCGCCGACGTAGTGGCCGTTCTCCGTGGCAATGCCCAGGCGGGATTTGGGCAGATCGAAGAGATGCCCGCCGGTCGCCACCACCTCCCACCCCTCGGGCCGCGCGCTCAGGTAGCCGGCAATCGTCTTGGCCTTGGCCGGCGACTCCACAATCAGTAGGTACATGGCGGGCGGTGCGCGGGACCGGGCGGCGCCTCAGGGATAGAGCTCGGCAAAGGCCTTGCGCTTGTTGTCCGGGGTGTCCAGCGGGGTCAGCAGCGCGACCGGCTTGCTCGACCGCAGCCAGTCCTGACCATCCCAGTAATACACCCGGGCAAAGCGCCCGATTTTGTAAAACAGACCGAGGTGCATGTGGGTGGCACCGGCGGGTGGCCGCAAGACCCGATCCAGCCACAAGGGGGAGGGGACGCGCGCGGGAGTGGCGGAGGACATGACGGGGCGGGCGGTACGGCACACGGGGGGCCCCGTGCGGAGCGGACCGCTGAGCGCGGCGCGCGCGGCGACCGGCGCCGCCGCCGGCCCCCCCGACAGCGCGTCCGCTCCCCCACTCCACGAGGCGCAT
>CALMNY010000036.1 GCA_937872125.1 uncultured Candidatus Competibacteraceae bacterium
CATCACCGGGTCAAGAACAACCTCGCCGCCATCATCGGCCTGCTGGAGTTGCAGCGGGAGAGCATCACGGAGCGGCCGCCGACCGGCCAGTTGTTGTGCTGCCAGTTGGCGGAACTGGGCAATCGCATCCGCTCCATGGCCCTGGTCCACGAGAAGCTCTACCAGTCCGACAACCTGAATCGCATTGACTTTCACGAGTACCTTCAGACCCTGGTCGCGCATCTGCGCCACGCTTTCGACCCCCAAGGCGCGATCCGGATCGAGGTGGCGGCGCCTGGCATTTTCATGGACCTGGACAGTGCGATCCCCTGTGGGCTGATTGTCAGCGAACTGGTGATCAATGCCCTCAAGTATGCTTTCCCGCCCTCCCGACGTCGGGATGCCAGCGTCTGTCAAATTTCCGTCGCGGCCACCTGGGATGGCGCCGCCTACACGCTCACTGTCACCGACAACGGCGTGGGATTGCCCGCCGACCTGGACTGGGCAACCACGCGCACCCTCGGGCTGCGGCTGGTCCGGATGTTGGGCCAGCATCAGCTCGGGGGCCAACTCGAACTCCATGGCGTCCATGGAACCCGCTTCTCGCTGCGGTTTGGTTCCAAGATCCGATAAGAGGGCAAACCCCCATGACCGGTAAAACCATTTTGATCGTCGAAGATGACGGCATCATCGCCGCTCGCCTGCACGACATGCTCATTCGTTTCGGTTACACCGCGCTGGAACCGGTGGCTACGGGCGAAGCGGCAGTGGCCGCGGTGGCAGCGATGGCGCCCGACCTGGTGTTGATGGACATCGCTCTGGCCGGGGCGATGAATGGCGTGACCGCCGCCGAGCACATCCGCGTCGAATTCGACGTTCCGATCGTGTATCTGACCGCCTATTCCCAGGCCGCCCAACTGGAACGGGCCAAGGCAACCTACCCCTACGGCTACCTGATCAAGCCGGTCGCCGAGTGTGCACTGGTGGCGACGGTGGAAATGGCGCTGCAACGCCACGTCCTCGACCACCGGCTCAGGAAAAGCGAGGAGCGGCTGGCGCTGGCGCTGTGGGGCGCCGATCTGGGCCTGTGGGACTGGGATATTCGCGCCGACACGATCACCTGCAACGGACCCTGGGCCGAACTGCTGGGGTGCCAGCCCGGCGCGCTGCAACTTTCCTACGAAGAGTGGGAACGCCACATTCATCCCCGCGATCTGGCCGCCGTTCAGGATGCCCTGCGCGCCCATCTGGATCAGTGCACACCTTGTTACCAAACCGAATATCGCTTGCGGCGGAAGGATGAAGACTGGATCTGGGTGCTCCTCCGGGGCAAGGTGATCGCACGCGATCCGCGCGGCCAGCCCATGCGCGTTTGTGGCATCGTGATGGACATCAGCGAGCGGAAACGCCTGGAAGAGAAACTGCGCCGGCTGGCTATTACCGATCCGCTGACCGGCGCGTTCAACCGGCGCTACCTGCTGCAAGTGATGGAGCGGGAAATCAGCCGCGTCCAGCGTTACGCCCGGCCGCTGTCGCTCATCATGTTCGACATTGACCATTTCAAACAGGTCAACGATACCTACGGCCATGAACGGGGCGATGTCGTGCTGAAGGGCATTGCGGCCCTGGCGCGGGAACGCCTGCGCCACAGCGATATTTTCGTGCGCTGGGGCGGCGAGGAATTCATGATTCTTGCGACGGAAACGGACCTGTCCCAGGCGCTTGCGCTGGCGGAATTGTTACGGACCGCGTTGCGCCAGTCGCCCTTCCCTGACGTGGGGGCGATCACGATCAGTATTGGCGTCACCCAATATCGCCCGAACGAAACCCTGGATCAATGGCTGAAACGGGTGGACGATCTGGTGTACCAGGTCAAGCGGGAAGGCCGGGACCACATCAGCTACCGCAAAATGGAACACTGACGCGCGATTCGCGTTCAACTCCAGCACTCGATCAGTTCCCGCAATACCGTCGTGGCGTAGGCCCCCGCCGGCAGCCGAAACGCCAGCACGGCAATGCCAGGTTCGGGGCATTCCAGCGTCGCCGCGCGCACCGCCAGCCGCAACGCCCGCCGCTCCTGCTCCAGTCGCACCGCCCCCAACCCATCGCGGAATACTGGCAACGTCGCCGCCGCAGTCTCCTCCAATGCACGAACCGGGCCACCGCTGCGTAATGTCCCGGCGCCCCACAGCGGACCGGTGGGATGCAGATCGAAAGCAGCGACCCGCTGGCGAATCGTTTCGTCCACGGCGTCAACTGCGAAGATGCTATGACTCCCGGCCAGCATCAGCACTTCGCCCGGCAACGGTTGATTCCACGTCCCCTCGGTCACCCGCCGCGCCAGCACCGCATTGAACAGCGCCGAACGCGCAGCGGACAGGTAGAGGCCCCGCTGATGCCGGTCGCGCACGTTCAACTCACCCCGCAACATGGCCTCGGCCTGTTCCAGGTTGCCGCCCTCGTGGCCGAAGCGTTGCTCGCCGAAGTAGTTGGGGACGCCGGTCGCAGCGACGAGGTTCAGCCGCGCCGCCAGTTGATCCGGATCGCCGGCCAGATCGCGGAGCGTGATACGGAACGCATTGCCGCTCAGCGCGCCGCGCCGCAGCTTGCGGGTATGGCGCACCGCGTTCAGCACGATGAACTCGGAATCGGGGTTCGCCGACCAGTCGGGTTCCGCCCGGCCGGGCAGATGCACCGAGAACCATTGCTCGGTCACGGCGTGGCGATCTTTCAGCCCGGCGTAGCTCACCGCGCCAGGCGGAACACCGGCCCGTTCCGCCAGCCGCCGCGCCACCCAGTCGGTATTCGCGCCGCGCTTGCGCACCCACAGCCAGACATGTTCGCCAGCGCCCTCCAGGGTAAAAGGAATTTCCTCGCGGACCTGGAAATCCTCAGGGACAGCGCGCAATCGGCCCGATAAGGTCGGTTGGCCGTGGGCGAAGGGCAGTAAAGCGGAATATCGAGTTTGCACGGGCATCGTAGTTTCAAGGGGTTTGGGAGGACACAACCGGGTTTCTTATTGGTATAAGCTTGAACGATCCTGATCAAATTTTGGAGCCACCGCCATGTCCCAACTTGCCCAGCGCCTCGCCTTCACCTACGACGATTATCTGGAATGGGAACAGCGCCAGCCCGAACGCCATGAATACGTGCGCGGCGAGGTGTTCGCCATGGCGGGAACTACCGACCGGCATAATGAAATTTCCGGGAACTGCTACACCCTGCTGCGCCAGCACCTGCGCGGCACACCCTGCCGGGTCTACATAGCCGATGTCAAGGTGCGGGTGGACGCGGCGGACTGTGGGTTCTATCCCGATGTGCAGGTCACCTGCGCCGAGAGCGACCGCGCCGACCGCCTGGTCAAACGCTCGCCGGTGCTGGTGGTCGAGGTATTGTCGGACAGCACCGCTTCCTACGATCTGGGCGACAAGTTCGCCGCCTACCAGCAGCTCGACAGCCTGCGGGAATACGTGCTGGTGGATCAGGACCGGATCCGGGTTCAGATTTACCGGCGGCAGGACGGGCAGTGGTGGGTGGACAACATCGGTCCCGGCGGGCAACTGCGCCTGGACAGCGTTGACCTGGACTGCCCGGTGGAGGCGCTGTACGAAGATTTGAGCGAGCCGCTTATTCCCAGCCCTTCATCAGGCGGCTAAGAAGCTGTCAAAAAACCGAATATTAATAAATCAATGGCTTATGTGTGGGAGCGGCCTTGGCCGCG
>CALMNY010000037.1 GCA_937872125.1 uncultured Candidatus Competibacteraceae bacterium
CGACCATCACGGAAGGACTCAACGGCATCGCGCGGTCTGATCTGTCCGGGCTGCACCAGCGGATCGAGGCGCTGCGCGCCGAGGCTGAGAAGCAACTGAAACTGCGGGCCGAAGCCCTGGCCCGGATGTCGGCGGAAGACGTGCTCGCCGCCCTGGAAACCGCCCAACGGAGCGCCGCGTAATGGCCCTGAACAGCAGTCACATCCAATTCCTCAAATCCGCTCGACTCACCGATCAGGTGGACGGTGGCGGCCAGATCACCGCGACGCCGTTGCCGGATAACGTCAGCAACAACCTGTTTCCGGGCGTCTCCAACCTGGATGCCGTCAACGGTCGGGTCAGCGCCCGGCTGCTCTATCAGGCCATCGTCTCCCCGGACACCCTGTGGTATTACGGCGCCGGCGTCTACCTGAGCGCCCCCCCGGGGAACAGCGCCATTTCCGCGCTGCTGGCCCGCGCCTCGGCGTTCGGCGAAGAGCGCGCCGATTTGATCACCCGGGTCGAGTCCTACCTGACCCAGGGACCCATCACCTTAATGACGTTCTACGGCAACGCGGTCATCGGCCAACGCGCGGTGCGCGCGTATCAGGGGGTGAACGCGCCGCGGCCGGAAACCGGCGAAACCTATCTGATCAGTCAGGAAAAATCGGGCTATCCCGCCGTCGCGCAATACGTGCGGCTGACGGACGTGGAGTTTGTCGATCTGGAGTTCGAGGATACCCAGGGCGTGTTTACCCGACGCCTGTTGACCCTCTATCTGGCGGAACCGTTACGCTACGATTTTGCCGGGGTGGAATACCCGGCCCGCCTGGTGTCCACGGTGGCGCCGACGCGGATTCGCTACACCACGGTGGCCGACGCCGCCCGCTATTACGGGCTGTTACCGCTGGCCGCCGAAGCCGCCGCCGGGCAGGCGCAGGTCTCTCTGACGCGCCTCCAGGAATCGCTGGTGCCCTCGACCCAGACCGAAACCGCCCAGGCCGATCTGCCCGCCCAGGCGTTGCCGCAACAGCTTTTTCCCTGCGGCAATGTCCTGACGCTGGTGAGCACCGTCACCGCCACCACGCTGTATCTGGGAATGGCCGTCACGCCGGGCTCAGTCAGCGTCACCGGCACGCAGACCTACACCGATACCGGCACGGGAACGCTGGTGCGCGCCGACGAGGTCACGGCCGAGATTGATTACACGGAAGGGCTGATCGTCTTTCCGGCGAGCGGAACCTGGACCGTCACGGCGCAACCGGCCGCGCCGCTCATCGGCCCGGCCTATACCGTCGCCTTGCCGATCACGACCCAGACCCGCGCCCTGGTCTATGTGACGACGCTCACGCCCATTCCGGCGCCGGGCACGCTGGTGGTGGATTATCTGGCCCTGGGCAAATGGTATCGGCTCACCGACCGCGGCGATGGCGTCCTCGCCGGCGCGAGTTCCGCCCACGGTTCGGGCACCCTGGATTTCGGCACCGGCACCGCGCAACTGTCGTTGCAGACCCTGCCAGACACCAACACCGCGCTCCTGTTCGCCTATGCCCTGCCTCTGGCGGCGGAGCGCCGCGACGGCGAGGTGAGTATCCCCGCGCCCAGCCTGACCGTCCTCCTGGAACACGCCGTCGAACCGGCCACCCTGACCGTCTCCTGGCCATCCGGGGGCCTGACGAAGACCGCGACGGCGAGCGCCCAGGGGGTGCTCAGCGGCGACGCCACCGGCATGATTGGCCATGAAACCAAAACCCTGGTGGTGACGCCGGCAACGGCCGCCTTCCCGGACGCCGGCAGCGTCTTCACCGTCGATTACGACCGGCGCGTCACCTACTCCGGCACGCTCGCCGCCATCGCCCCCACCGGCCGCAGCTATACCCTGCAACTGCCGGAGGGAACCTATCCCCTGACGCCGGGCAGTGTGCGGCTCACCGTGACCTTAACCCGCTATGTGGGCGTCATCGCCAGTCTGGGCACGGCGAGCGAACCCTTTACCCTGGTGGACGATGGCGCGGGGGCGATGACCGGCGAGCCGCTGGCGACCGCCAGCGCGGTCAACTACACCACTGGGGAGGTGATCCTGATCCTGGCCGACACGGTGACCCGTCCTTACGTCGGGTGGTGGCATATGGCCCTGACCTGGAATCCCACGGGCGAGGTGCCGCTGCTGGCGAATACCTACGCCTTCGGCTATCAGGTGCGCAAGGCCGCCGACGGCGTGGCGACCGTGCAGGAACTCATCGCCGCCCCCGCGCTCACCGTGGACCTGACCCCGACGACCCTGGACGTGATTTTGCCGGGCAGCGTGCGGTTCCTGCTGGGCGGGCAGGTGCATGTGGATCGGCTGGGCACGCTCTACCGCGCGCCCTCGGCCACTACCGGCAGCGGGACGCCCGTTGGCAGCGTCAATTACACCACCGGGCAGGCGACGCTCACCGATTGGCGCGCCCTGGCCAGCCTCGCCCTGACGGTGCAGGCCCTGGCGACGGTGCGCGGGGCGTGGAGCACGATTCAGGTCTGCGGGCGGGTGAGCGGCGCGCCGGTGCGGCCGGGCAGTTTCCAGTTGCGCGCCACCACCGCCCTGGGCGTGGCGATCAGCGCCACCGCCGACTCTGCCGGGTCGTTTGAAACCGACGCCATGATCGGGAGCATCGACTGGCAAACCGGCATCTACCAGGCGCGGTTTGGCGAGCGAGTGTTGGATGCCGACCTGACCCCGGAACAGAAAGCCGAATCCTGGTATGACGCGGACCTGATCGATGCGGACGGGAAGGTGCTGGTGCCGGCGCCGGTCATTCCCACCTCGCTGGTCTATAACGCCGTGGTCTATACCTATGCGCCGGTTGATTCGACGCTGATCGGCGTGGATACCGCCCGCCTGCCCGCCGATGGCCGCGTACAGGTCATTCAGCCCGGCGATACGGCCATCCTGCATCATACCGCCAACCTGACCCTGCCCGCCCCGCTGAGCGCCGGGCAACAGGTTGATTGCCAGCGCGGCCACCTCAGCCAGGTGATCCTGCTCGACACCGCCGGAACCCAGGTCGCGACGACGAAATACAGCGTCAATTTGACCACGGGGATCATCACGATGGCGAATCCCCTGGACTTGTCGGCCTATATCCAGCCGCTCACCGCCCAGCACACGCTGCGCGAGATGGCGCGCGTCGTGGACGTTGAGATTTCCGGGGCGGTGCGCCTGGCGCGCGCGCTGACCAAAACCTTTCCGGTCGGCAGTTATTTATCCACCCTGCTGACGGCCGGCGACCGCTATGCGCGCTATGCCGACCTGCGGGTGATCGCCAGTTGGCAGGGTGATTTCACCACCGACGGCGCTCTGGCCACTGCGGATTACAACGAGGTCGATTATCCGCTGCAGGTCACCAACGAGGGGTGCATTGAGGAAGACTGGGCCATCGTGTTTGAAACGGCCAGCACGGTGAAAGTCATCGGCGCGCGCGTCGGGCAGATCGCGTCCGGCCTGAGCATCACCGGCACGATTGCCCCCACCAGCACACTCACCGGACTGGCCTATTTCAGCATCGACCCGGACGGCTGGGGCCAGGGCTACGCCTACGGCAACGCTTTACGCTTCGCCACCGTCGCCGCCAGTTTCCCCCACTGGCATATCCGCTGTACGCAACCGCATGACTGGGACGGGAGCGGCGATGTCTACGCCTTCCAATCCCTCGGAGAAGTGGACCCATGACCGACACCACGGTGCGGTACTACGATTCGACGATGACCGGCGCGCCGAACACCGTCAATAACACCGCCGGCGGGCTGCTCAGCGTCCTGAACGCCTGCCTGGATACCGGCTTTAACAGCGTCACCCTGACCAGCCTGGCGGTCAGCAGCCACGTGGCGACGGCCACCAAAGCAAACCACGGCTTTGCCGCGCTAACCGATGGAACGATCCGCGTCTACCCGGTGATCCGCATCAGCGGAGCCACGCCCGCCGAGCTGAATGGCGACTGGCGCCTGGCCAGTATTCCCGACGCCGATACCTTCACCTTCGCCACTCCCGGGATCAGCGACCAGACCGCCTCCGGCACGATCACCGCCAAACGCGCGCCGCTGTGGAGCACCGCCACGACGTCCTGTGTCGCCCATACCGGCACGAACAAGGCGGCCTATCGGCGCGTGGACCCGCTGGCCACCGCCATGGTGCTGCGGGTGGACGACACCACGACGACCTACGCCACGGTCAAGGGCTATGAGGCCATGACCGACATCGACACCGGCAGCGGGGCCTGGCCCTCGGCGGCGCGCTATCTGTACAAAGCCGCCAACAGCACGCCGGTGGGCTGGGCGGTGATCGGCGATGCGTGCGCCGTCTATGTCTGGACGAACTCCGGCGACTACTGGGCCGAAAGCCTGTTCTTCGGCGATGCCCTGTCCTACAAAGCGGGCGACGCCTATCACGCCCTGCTGATCGCCGCAACGGCGTCGTCGGCCTTCGGCTCCATAATGCGGGAGCTGGGAACGGTCAACGGCGCGGACTGGTGCCGCAATCTGGCGCAAGCGGCGACCGTGGGCGCGGCGCGGTATTCACATGCCAAAAGCGGCAGTTATCTGGGGTATGCGGGTAACGCCTGGCCGGCCGCCGCCGATTCGGGGTTCCACGCCTGGCCGGTCGAGGTCTGGGACGGCACGACGGCGGCGCGCGGCCTGATGCCGGGACTGTGGAATCCGCTGCACGCCGGCCAGCCGCCTCACGGGACGCTGATTGACGCCATTCCGCAGCTCCCCGGGCGGGTGCTCCAGGTCCGCAAGGAGGAAGACTACTACCGGCTAGCCCTCGACCTGACCGGCCCCTGGAGGTAGCTCATGGCCGGGCGCGTGATGAATACCGGTTTACGGCGCAATATGCCCTTCGGCGGCCACGGACGTTTGACGGGCGAGGTGGTGCGCGCCCGGGTGAGCGGCGATCCGGCCGGCAGCGGCGATCTGTTTCTGGAGCGCCAGCGGGTGTTGCTGATGGCCTTGCCAGAAAAGATCATCATGGCGGAACAGATCACCGATCGTGCCGGGGCAGTGACCTTCGATTATGTGCGGGAAGGGCATGAATTCGCCGCCTTCATCCCGGCCGTGCCCTTGCCGGATGCCTCGTATGTGATCGGCGACTGGTGGGACCGGCTGTTTCCGAGTCCGATGCCATGACCGCTACCCGGCAATCCAATCTGGCCGTCAACGCCCTGGCCGACGCGCTGGGCGTCCTGTTGACCGGCGGCGCGCTGCAATTCCTGACCGGCGACCCGCCGGCGCAACCCGATGACGCCAGCGCGGAATCCGTGTTGGCACAGGTGGATTTCGGCAGTTTTGCCCCGGCGGAAGACGGGCTGATCGAATACCCGTTTACCAGCGTCGCCGTGCAGGCCGATGGGACGGTCGGTTGGTGGCGCGCCCTGGATGCCGACGCCGCCCCGCTGCTGGATGGGCCGGTATACGCCACGGAAGACCCGCCCGTGGTCGGCGGGATCGAGGTGTCCAGCCTGACCCTGAGCGACGGGCAGGTGTTGACCGGGACGTTCCGGTATCAAGCGCCGAAAGCCGCCGCCTAAATGACCGACTTTACCCTGCGCCCGGCGGCCCGGACTCCGGGCGCGGGGCGGGATTTTCGCCTGGTTCCGGGATATACCGGGGCGGCAGCGGAGATAGCGGTCGGCGGCGGCGCGGTCGCTCCGGTCGGCCGCGCCAGCGGGCTGATTCAGGTCAGCACCACGCAGATCATCGGCGGCGGCGCGGTCGCTCCGGTCGGCCGCGCCCTGGGGGCAGTGGCGATTCACCGCTTCATCGCCGTTCAGGCGCGTGCCCCCTGGACGGGGCTGGCGACGCACGCGCCCGTGCGGCGGGCGAACTGGCC
>CALMNY010000038.1 GCA_937872125.1 uncultured Candidatus Competibacteraceae bacterium
GCCAGCGCCTGCTGGGTGTCGAGATCGTGCCGGGCCGGGTCGGCTTCATAGGCTTCAATGTAAACCCGCAGCGTTGCGCCCTCGGTGCCGGTGCCGGACAACCGGTAGACGATGCGCGAACCATCCTCGAAGCCAATCCGAATGCCCTGTTTGTCGCTCACGCTTTGGTCAATGGGGTCGAGATAGCGGAAGTCATCGGCATACGCCACCGTGTACGAACCCAGTTTTTGCCCCGGTAGCGTAGCGGTTTTGGCGCGCAGGGTGTCCACCAGGCCGTTGGCGGCGGCGCTGTTGATCGCTTCGTAGTCGTGGCGGGTATAGTAGTTGCGCCCGTAAGTTTGCCAGTGCTCGCGCACAATTTCGGCCACCGACTGCCGGCGCGCAGCCAGAATATTCAGCCAGAACAGCACCGCCCACAGCCCATCCTTCTCGCGCACGTGGTCGGAACCGGTGCCGAAGCTTTCCTCGCCGCACAGGGTGATTTTGCCGACGTCCAGCAGATTGCCGAAGAATTTCCAGCCGGTCGGCGTTTCATAGCAGTTCAGCCCCAGCTTGGCCGCCACCCGGTCGGCCGCCTGGCTGGTGGGCATCGAACGGGCGACGCCGCTGATGCGGTCGCGATAGCCGGGCGCTGAGGCGGCGTTGGCCAGAATCACCGCCAGGCTGTCGCTGGGCGTGACGAAGAAATGCCGACCCAGCACCATGTTGCGGTCGCCGTCGCCGTCCGAGGCCGCGCCAAAGTCTGGCGCGTCGGGGCCGAACAGGTAATCGGCCAGTTCCTTGGCATACACGAGATTGGGATCGGGATGGCCGTGACCGAAATCTTCCAGCGGTACGCCGTTGATCACGGTGCCGGCAGGCGCGCCCAACCGATTTTCCAGGATTTCCCGGGCGTAGGGGCCGGTGACCGCGTGCATGGCGTCGAAGCGCATCCGGAACCCGGACTGGAACAGGGCACGAATCTGGTTAAAGTCGAATAGCTGCTCCATCAGATCGGCGTAAGCACGAACCGGATCCACGATTTCCACCACCATGTCGCCAACAAACTCGGTTCCCAGCCGGTCGAGGTTGATGTCCGCACTGTCCAGCGTGCGATAACGGTTGATGTGCAGACTGGCCGTGTAAATGGACTCAGTGACTTTCTCCGGCGCGGGTCCGCCATTGGGGGTATTGAATTTGATGCCGAAGTCTTCATCCGGCCCGCCGGGATTGTGACTGGCCGACAGGATAATGCCACCCCGGGCGTTATAGAGACGAATCAGATGGGAAGCCGCCGGCGTGGAGAGGATGCCGCCCTGGCCCAGAATCACCCGCGTGCAGCCATTAGCCGCAGCGATGCGCAGGATGATCTGGATGGCCTGGCGGTTGTAATAGCGCCCATCGCCGCCGAGCACCAGCGGCGCATCTACGCGGTCACGCTGAGTGTCGAAAATACATTGGACGAAGTTTTCCAGGTAATTCGGTTTCTCAAAAACTTTAACTTTCTTGCGCAGCCCGGAGGTGCCGGGCTTTTGATCTTGGAAGGGCTGAGTGGCGATGGTTTCAACGGTCATGGCTCGGTGCGCTCCTTATGATTTTTGTAGAATCAGTTAGCTATTATGCGCGTGTTGGCAGCGGGATAGAACCTGTGGCCGCCGCCGATTCAAACCAGCGTTCACAACGCGCGCTGAGGGATACCCTGTAGTCAGGAATCACCGCCGGTGCGGCCGATAGCCCAGATTTCGATTTCGGTCGCCCCGCCGGCCCGCAGCACCCGGGCGCATTCGGCGACCGTGCTGGCGGTGGTGACCACATCGTCCATCAGCGCGATCCGCGTTCCGGGCAGCGGTGCGCCCAGCGCGAACGCGCCCAGCGGATTGGTCTGGCGCTGGCGAGCGTCCAACTGGGTTTGTGGCACGGTATGGCGCACCCGCCGCAGACCGTTGATCCACAGCGGAATCCCGCAGCGGCGGGCAGCGGCGCGCGCCAGTTCCAGGGCTTGATTGAAACCGCGTTCGCGCAGGCGGCGCGGGTGCAGCGGCACCGGTGCGATGTAATCCGGCAGGGGTTCGCTGCGTTCGGCCAGCGCGGCGGCGAACAATTCGCCCAGCAGCCGGGCGCAAGTCAGGCGACCGCCGAATTTCAGGCGGGTGATCAGAAAATCCACCGGCGGCTGATAGCGAAACGGTACGAACGCGCGGTCAAAGGCCGGGGGTTGCGCCTGGCAACGCGCGCAGGCGCCGGTTCCGCCAACGGGCAGCGGCGCCGCGCAGCGTGGACAGGCCACCAGATTACGCGGCAGGTCGCGCAGGCAGCCGGCGCACAAATCGAGTCCCGCCACGCCCACTGCCCCGCACAGCAGGCAGGTGGGCGGTAAAATCAAGCGTTCGAGCCTGCCCAGCCAGGCCGAAATCACGGCTTGCCCCAATGGTTGACAAGGGTGGCAGCGTTCCCGAACATGACCGCAATCAGTCCATCACCTGTTTCCATCCTCGAGGTTCTCGATCATGCACGTGCCCATGCTGGAACAAAGCGAAGAAACGGTCATCGGCAAGGTGGCGCGCGGTTCCTCCGCCAAGCGGGCTGCGTCCATGATGAATTATGGCAACCTGATCGCGATTCTGGTCCCGTTCCCTCTGCTGATTTTCTGGTTTGGCGCTTCGATGCTGGTGTACGCCATGAACCGTCATCATCCCAATCCCAAGGTGGGCCACTACACCCAGCAGGCGGCCTACCGGTTCTACGGCATCACCGGTTTCTTCCTCGTGATCGCCATATTCATCCCCGGCGGCGGCTGGGTCTGGCACCTGATCGCCTGGATCGTGGCGGCGCTGATCCTGATTCCCTGGTCCATTCTCGATCTGCGCCGCATCGCCAGGGAAGAGTGGGTGGACATTCCGCTGGACGAACAGGGCCATCCGCTGCCGGGCGCGTTGTGACGTTCAACCCAATCCGGCCAGCGCCACACCGTCCGACCCGAATCCGTGCAACCGGGCCGAGTCCAGGCTGAGGCGCACCGGTTCGCCCTTATGGAACGGGCGGATGCCCGGCAGCCGCGCTACCAGCGCCGAACCGGCCGGGTCCAGCCCATCCACCCGGACGTGCAGCAGCGTTTCGTGCCCCAGATATTCAGCGTCGCTGACTGTTGTCCGTACACTTTCCTCGCAATCCTCAGCCAGGCGCAAATGTTCCGGGCGGATGCCGAAGGTCAGCGGCGCATCCAGCCAGACCCGCCAGCCTTCAGCGCTGGTGGCGGGCAATGCCAGCGGCGCCGTCTGTTCGCCCAGCCGCAACTGCAATCCGCCCCCACTGGCGGCGTTCAAGCGGGCGGAAAACAGGTTCATCGGCGGATTGCCGATGAAGCCGGCGACGAAGGTGTTGGCCGGCCGTTCGTACAGCTCCTGCGGCGGCGCGACCTGTTGCAGGCGACCGTGATCCAGCACCGCCACCCGGTCGCCCAGCGTCATCGCCTCAGCCTGATCGTGGGTCACGTAGAGCGTGGTGGCGCTCAGTCGCTCCAGCAGTTCGCTCAATTCGGCGCGGATTTGCACCCGCAAGCGGGCGTCCAGATTGGATAAGGGTTCGTCCATCAGAAACACGGTGGGCTGGCGCACCAGCGCCCGGCCCATTGCCACCCGCTGGCGCTGACCGCCGGACAGTTGCCGGGGCAGGCGGTCGAGTAACTCGTCCAAGCCGAGCAGTTCCGCCGCCCAAGCGACCTGACGGGCGATGTCGGCGCGGGACTGATCGCGCATTTTCAGCGGAAATTCCAGATTGGCGCGCACCGTCATGTGCGGATAGAGCGCGTAATCCTGGAACACCATCGCCACGTTGCGCCGTTGCGGCGGCAGGTCGTTGACCACTGCGCCGCCGATGCGCAACACGCCCCGGGTGGCGTCGTCCAGCCCGGCCAGCAGGCGCAGCAGAGTGGATTTGCCGCAGCCGGACGGCCCGACCAGCGCCATCCGTTCGCCATCGCTGACGGCGAGGCTGAAATCGAAAATCGCCTGGGTTCCGCCGGGATAAACTTTATCAACGCGCTCGTAAGTGACGCTGGCCATGGGAAGGTTTC
>CALMNY010000039.1 GCA_937872125.1 uncultured Candidatus Competibacteraceae bacterium
GGGACGCCCGGGACCTGGCGCCTGGGGTTCAGGCGGACCTGAGCGACGCCGAACGGGACCAGGCCCGGCAACGGGCGCAACGGTATCGGCAGGGACCACTGTAGTGAGCCACCAGCGCGAATCTCATCCATCCCCTTCTATGGAGCGCACGATGAAAACCTTGCAGGTATTGACAGCCATAGCCCTGATTGCCGCAGGCATGACGGGCGCGGTGGCTGAGGAGATCCAACCGGGACTCTGGCGAATCACCCTCGAATCCCGGGTGGCGGCGACGCCCGACTGGAACCCGGAACCCTTTCAACTCACCCAGTGCTTGACGGAACAGGATGCGCAGCGGCCGGAGCGGCTGCTGGCCGGCTTGAGCGCCTCCGGCGGATCTGGCTGTGCGTTTTCAAACCGGCACGCCTCTGCTCAGGGCCTGAACTTCGACCTCGATTGTGGGGGCGATCCGAAGATCACGGGGCACGGGGAGGTCGAGTTCACCGCGACCCGCCTGGAGGGTTTCCTCAATGTCCGCTTCGCCGCCAGCGCAGACGGGGCCGAACCCGTCGCCATGCAGAACCGGATGCAGGCGGTTTATCTGGGGCATTGCCCGCCGGCCGGGGCATCGCCATAAACCGGGCCACCCGGCGCCAAAACGCCCGCTACGGCCGCTTGCCGCGCCGCCCTTTCGGGGCGGCCAAGCCCGCCCGAGGACCGCGCCTACCGGGCCGCGCCGGGGGCGTTTCCCGGCGGAGGGGCGTGCGGTCCTGCCCGACAGCGCCCGCCGCTTCGATGCAAAATCCGGCGCCGGCGCGGCCTTACGCCGGGGGCGCGAACACCACGCACAATTCCAGCGGCAACTCCGGGTCGTTGTGCTTCTGCTGCACCATCAACCGGTCGCCGGCTCGTACCCACACCGCCGCCCAGTCGGCCCAGTGCCCGGCGGGAAATCCCGCCTCACCCGCCGCGCCGACGAAGACCGGCGTCCCCAGCCGCTGTTCCACGTGCCGCGCGGCGGCCTGAAACAGGGCTTCATACTCGGCCTGCCGGGCGGCGAAGGCGACTTCGTCGAGCTGATGGGGATCGGGATCGGCGACTACGATGAAGTCGATCCAATGGATGGCGCCGTCCTCGACCTGAAGTCGGGCGGGCGGCGTGGCCGGGTGGCGGAACCGGTTTTCCTCCCCGGCGTCTTCATCCGGCTCATAGCCTAACTGGGCCAGTTGCGCCCGCGCGCCCGCGGCGTCCCACGCCCAGGTAACCGTTTCATACGCCGCCAGAACCTGGTCCAGGCGGGCCAACACCGGCGCGAGGGCTTCGGTCTCCACGCCGGCGGGTGGCGATGGCAGCGGGGCCGGGGTCGGGGCGGAACTCTGGGCTACCGGGCCGGCCGGCGGCGCGTCGGCCAGCACGGTTACGGTGAAGGACGCCGCCTGCACGCCGGCCACGTGCGACCGGCCTGGTGCTTCGCCGTCACTCAACCCGCCGTGCAGCCCGTCCAGGCTCTCGGGCCAGGCCGCCCACCGCCAGTCCTCGGCCGCCCAGCCCCCCGCCGCCTGTTGGGGCACGCCCGGCCACAGCACGCTCCAGCCCACGCCCAGCCGATGGGCCTTGCGCAGGCAGTCCAGGGCGATCTCGCCGGCCGTGCGTTCCGCGGGCGGCTCGATGAACAGATGATCGCTCACGCCGTATTCCCGCAGGACCAGGCCGTAATCGGCCGGGAGTTCGACCCGCGCGATCGGTTCCAGCAACGCCCGCACGTCGCGCCGTTGTTGCGGCGACGGGGGGGACGCAAAGCTCAAGCGCCAGGTTGTCAACGAGGATTTCATGTCGGTCGTTCCGTCTTGCGGGCGATCACCCAGTAAAAGGTCTCCCCCCCGGTCTCGATCCGCCGGGTGCTGACCACGGCCAGACCCGCCGCCGCTAGCTTGCCCAGGGCCACCGCGGGGCGGTCGTGGCTGTAGGGCAGCCGCCGCCCCA
>CALMNY010000040.1 GCA_937872125.1 uncultured Candidatus Competibacteraceae bacterium
ATCCACCAGCCTGGCCGGCTTGATCGGCGCGGTATTGACGTTCCTGGCTGCTGGAGCATTGGCCATTCCGCTGACCCGCGCCCGCACGGCTTAACTTTTCCTGGCCCAACAGATCTGATCGCCTTCCAATTGCGAATCCGCAATGCGATCAACGCCGTCCTGGTCGCAGGCTATCAGTCATCCATCGCTACTGGATGGCGAGCCTGTTTGACCATGACGGTGATTTTGAGAAGCTGTCCAAAAACCGAATATTAATAAATCAATGGCTTATGTGTGGGAGCGGCCTTGGCCGCGATTACTGGCCTTCATATCGCGAGCAAGCTCGCTCCTACAATCAACAAGTTAGTTTTTAGACAGCTTCTTAGTCTTCGCCGTCGGCGATGCGGCGCAGCATTTCGCGGTTGCACTCCTGGAGATCGGCTCCGCGATCACGCAACACCCCCTGCCGGCGCAGTTCGGCGATGGTGCGGCTGACGGTTTCGGTGGTGAGTCCTACCATCGCGCCCATGTCCTCGCGCCCGAACAAAGGCAGAGGGTGATTTTGGTCGGGACAGGACAGGCGCAACAACAACCGCGCCACCCGCTGGCGAGCGGTGCCGGTTGTGAACTGGGTCAGCCAAGCGTCGGCTTCGCTCAGCGCCTGTTGCCAGCGCGCCATCAGTTCCAGGTACAGCGCCGGCTGCTCGCGGCCCAGGCGTTCAATCACGCTCACGGGAATCGCGCAGATTTCGCAGTCGGTCAGGGCGATGGCGTCGTGCTGGTAGGGCTGGCCGACCAACGCCTCCAGGCCGAGCACGTCGCAGTCCTTGAGCAGGCGGACGATGCGCTGGCTGCCATCGGGCAGATATTGCAGCAGTTTCATCACCCCGCCGCGCAGGGTGAACAGTGCGCCGCCCCGTTCGTGCATTCGGTACAACGCCTCTTCGGGGGCCAAAGCCACGTCCTTGATCGGCTGATGGATATGACGGAAGTCTGCTTCCCGCAAGCCGGCGAACAGCGCCGAGTTACGCACGGCGCAGTGGCGGCATTTGGTTTCGCCCAGCCAGATTTCATGCAAGGAAATGGGTTTCATCAGACACCCGGGTTTATGCCGCACGGTCATTGGCAAAACGCCAGTTTACCTGACCCAGGCGCGCCGCATGGCGTTCAATCGTGGCAAAACCCTGGAGTCCGCGCCATGCCAGCGACCTCGGAAACCAACGGGTGTGATGCGATGGCGTGGGCGGCTATTCATCGCCAACCCGGATTTGCCGGAACGGTTTCGGCGCAGCCAAGCTTGGAGGAATGACCGTGGTCTATCAGCATCGTTATCTCGACAGCAGTTCGCTCGACCTGCCGGTGGGCAAGGTCGTGTGCATCGGTCGCAACTATCTCGACCACATCCGTGAACTCAATAACGCGGTCCCGGAAACCCCGATCCTGTTCATGAAGCCGGCCACCGCGCTGGTCGCGCTGGAGCAACCGATCCACCTGCCCGCTGGTCGGGGCGAATGCCATCATGAAGTGGAACTGGCGGTGCTGGTTGGCCAGGAGCTGCGCGACGCTGATGCCAAGGCTGCCCGCCGCACGGTGGTCGGGTACGGCGTCGCTCTGGATTTAACCCTGCGCGATGTGCAAAACGAGTTGAAGCAGAAGGGTCACCCCTGGGAAGTCGCCAAAGCGTTCGATGGGTCCTGTCCGCTGTCGCCGTTTCTCAAGCCCGAGGCGCTGACTGATCCCCAAGCCACTGATTTGACGCTGTGGGTCAACGGCGAACTACGCCAGCAGGGCAATACCCGGCTGATGATGGTCGGCATTTTTGAACTTATGGCTCATATTTCCACGCATTTCACCCTGCAACCGGGGGACGTGGTTTTGACCGGCACCCCGGCTGGCGTGGGGCCACTGCGCTCCGGTGATGCGCTGGTGCTCAGCCTTGCCGGTCACGAGTTCGCTACACGGGTTGCGTGAATAGCGGCGGCGCTGACCCCATCAAACATCACCGTGGGCTGAAATCGCGATGGGATGCCGCGTCTACCGCAGCATTAGCAGCAGCTCTTCCTGGCCGCGCACCAGATTCAGAATCAGTCTATCGCTCTCGCCAGCGATCTGACGCAGTTCATCGGTGCTGGCGATGGGCTGGCGGTTGACAGCGACGACTACGTCGTTCCGCCGCAAGCCGGCCCGGGCGGCGGGACTGCCGGAGGCGAGCTGGGCGACCACCACGCCGCGTATTCCCCGCCCGCTCAAAGGCGAGTTGGGGCCGATATCCTCGAACGTGATGCCGGCCAGGCGCGGATTGATGGCATCACCCTCGGCCCGGTCTGGGACGTATTCGCCAACCTTGGCGTTCAGGGTCATGGGCTTGCCGTCGCGCAGAATTTCGAGCCGCGCCGCCTCGCCGACTTCGAGCAGGCCAATGGCGTTGCGCAGGCCGTTGCCATCGCGGATCGGTTTGTCGTTGATGCTCAGCACCACGTCACCCTCCTTGAGACCGGCGCGGGCGGCCGCGGAACGCGGGCTGACCTGGGCGATCACTGCGCCCCGGTCGGCGGGAATGTTAAACGCCCGCGCCAGTTCCGGAGTGAGGTCCTGCACCGCTACGCCCAGTTGACCGCGCCGCACCGAGCCGTGGGCCACGATCTGATTCATCAGCCGCGACACCATGTTGGCCGGAATGGCGAAGCCGATGCCGACGTTGCCGCCGCTGGGCGCGAGGATGGCGGTGTTGATCCCGACCAGTTCGCCGCGCAGGTTGACCAGCGCCCCGCCGGAATTGCCGGGATTGATCGAAGCGTCGGTCTGGATGAAGTCTTCGTAGCCCTGAATGCCCAACCCGGTGCGGCCCAGCGCGCTGACGATGCCAGAGGTGACGGTCTGGCCCAGCCCGAACGGGTTGCCGATGGCAACGACGAAATCACCCACCCGCAGGTTATCGGAATCGGCCAGCGGCAGGGCGGTCAAATTGGCGCTGGGAACCTGAATCACCGCCACGTCGCTTTGCGGATCGGAACCGATCACCTTGGCGGTGAGCTTGCGGCCGTCGCGCAACGTGACCGTGATGGTGTCCGCGCCTTCCACCACGTGATGGTTGGTGATGACGAAGCCGCGCCGGGCATCCACCACCACCCCGGAACCGACGCTCTGCGCCTTGCGCTCGCGCGGCTGGTCTGGAATGTTGAAGAAGTGGCGGAAAAAGGGGTCGTCCAGCAGAGGGTTGCGGCGCATCGCCGTCCGGCTCTCGGTGGCGATATTAACCACCGCCGGGGTAGCCCGCTCCAGCATCGGCGCCAGGGTCGGCAGCGGCTGGCCATCTACAGCGGTAGGCAGCGCCGCCGGAACGGGCAGCGGGACAGCAACGGTTAGGCCCAAGGCCAGCAGGGCGATGGGCAGCAGGGAGCGTCGGGTATTCATGAGCGGGAAAAACCTCTATTCCAGTTGGAACTGTTTGAACCCTGGGTACTCGCTTGGTTTCCTGGATTCCCCAGGTCACCATCCTTCCAGCTTGTTTAAGCCCGCATTAGCGAGGCCAGTGCAGGCGCGGATTGAACGGCAATTCCCGCGCCATCCGCTGGAACAGTTCCCGCGCCGCTTCGGTATCCGCCGGGGGATTGACGATGCGCAATACTGCGAACTGATCGCCGGGCGGCTGACCGGGCAGGCCGCGCCCGCGCAAGCGCAGTTGCTGGCCGTTGCGAGCGTTGGCCGGGATGCTGAGCGTGACCGGCCCACCGAGCGTGGGCACGTCAATCTTGCAGCCCAGCGCCGCTTCCCACGGAGCCAGCGGCACTTCCAGGGTAATATCGCGGCCTTTCAACTGATAGAGCGGATGCGGCTGAATCGTCACGTCCAGATACAGGTCGCCGCTGGGACCGCCGCCGAGGCCAGCGCCACCCTGGCCGGCCAACCGGATTTTCTGGCCCGTCGTCACGCCCGCCGGAATCTTGACGTTCAGGGTGCGGGTCCGCGTACTGGTTCGGCCACTGGCGTCCCGCTCCGGCAGTTGCAGTTGCAGGGAGCGGTGGCCACCGTGATAGGCTTCTTCCAGCGTGATCTCCAGCGCCACGGTCTGGCTCTGGCCAGGACTCTGGAAGCCGCGCGCCCCGCCAAAGCCGGGGCCAGCCCCACTGCCCAGGTTGCTGAACAGCGACTCGAAGAAATCGCTGAACTCGCGCCCGCCGAAACCGCCGCCGAACGGCGATCCACCCGGACCTCGGGTGCTGCTTTGCCAGCCGGGCGGCGGCCGGAATTCCTGGCCGGCCCGCCAGTTGCTGCCCAGTTGGTCGTAAGCGGCGCGCTTTTCGGGGTCGCGCAGCACCTCGTAGGCCTCGGCGACCTCCTTGAACCGCTCCTCGGCGCCTGCTTCCTTGCTGACATCGGGGTGATATTTACGCGCCAGCCGGCGGTAGGCTTTTTTGATGTCCTCCGCTGAGGCATCGCGGTTCACGCCGAGGATTTGGTAATAGTCCTGGTATTTCATGCCGGTTCCGGGCGGTGCGGGGGAAAGCCGGCGAGTTCGACCCGCCGGCCGGGCGGTTTAGCCATCGACCTTGATGGTCCGCGACAGGGTATGGGTCGCTTTGGGAATGCTGATTTCCAGCACGCCCAGGGCGCTGCGGGCGGCGATCCGCTCCAGATCGGCCGTGTCGGGCAGGCTGAAGCGGCGGTAGAAGCTGCCGCAGGGCCGTTCGATCCGGCTGTAGCCGGCGCGGTTTTCGCTCGTTTCGCCCGGCCGGTTGCCACGGATGGTCAGGACGCCGTTTTCGGCGATAATCTCAACCGTCTTGGGATCCACGCCGGGGATGTCGGCGCGCAGCACGTAGCGGTCTTGCTCCTCCTTGATGTCCACCGGCGGAATCCAGTCGCAGGTGGCGACGCTGGATTGATCGTCGCTGGCGGCGTAAGGCTCGAACAGCCGATCCAGTTCCTTGCGCAGGTGGCGCATGTGTTGCCAGGGTTCGTAACGGCTCGGGTTCATGATGCAGACCTCTTGGGACTGTGGAAGTTGTTTCTCACATAGGGTCGCCGCGCGCCATTTCAAGCGGAAGCGGCCAATTTTTCCACCCCTCACCGGAGTGACCATGATGGGCCACGTAACGAGCGAACGTGAATTTATGCCGCTGGCAATCGCGGTATTGACCGTGTCCGACAGCCGAACTTTAACAGACGATGCGTCCGGTCAGACCCTGGTGGAGCGGTTGACGGCGGCGGGCCACCGGCAGGCAGAACGCGCTATCGTGCCCGACGATATTTACCGTATCCGGGCGGTGGTCTCCAACTGGATCGCCGATCCGGCAGTGCAGGTCGTGCTGATCACCGGCGGCACCGGGATCACGGGGCGCGACCGCACGCCCGAAGCGATCCAGCCGCTGCTGGACAAGGAGATCAACGGGTTTGGCGAACTGTTCCGGATGCTGTCCTGGGAGGAGATCGGCGCTTCGACCCTGCAATCGCGGGCGCTGGGCGGGCTGGCCAACGCCACCTTCATTTTCTGCCTGCCCGGCTCGACCGGCGCCTGTCGCACGGCGTGGGATCGCATTCTGCAAGTGCAACTGGACGCCCGGACCCGGCCCTGCAATCTGGTCGAGCTGCTGCCGCGCCTGCGCGAGCGGTGAGGGACAGCGATCATGACGGACTCGAGCAAGTCCCGGCTCGGCGTCGCCCTCGGCAGCGGTTCGG
>CALMNY010000041.1 GCA_937872125.1 uncultured Candidatus Competibacteraceae bacterium
GGAGTCACTCTGATCGGTTCCTCGCCGCCGGCTACGCCATCGCCTCGGGCGTGATCGAAGGTGCTCGACGCCATGTGGGCATGGACCGGATGGAACGAGCCGGGATGCACTGGACCCTACCCGGCGCCCAAGCGCTGTTGAACCTCCGCTGCGTGGCCCTCAACGACGACCGTGGCCTGAACCAGGGGCGCGCTCGACTGGTTACGCCCGAATCCGATAAATGCCGAAGTCCAGATAGGCCTTGTCCATCTCAAACACGGTCCGCAGGGTCTTGATCAGCTTCTGGTAAGCGTCGCTCATGGCAAAGTCTCGGGGAGTTTTAATTTTTAAGAGAAGGATCAAATGGTTGGCCAAGCTGGCAAACGTTGCCAGGCGCGGGCCAAACTGGGCGCTTGGGCAACAGCGCACTCAATCCGCCAATAGTCCCGCACAAACCGGATGAGCTGCTCGTTATAGCCAAGCCCCTGGATGGTTCGCGCCCCCGGCGCGGGCAGGATATCCCGCTGCAAATTCCGCTGGCGCGACTGGCGCACCAGACTCAATAACCGCTGTTTGGGGTCCGGTAACATTTCCGGCTGCATCGGCACCTTGCGCGAATCGATGCCAAGAAACGCGGCAAAGGCCTCGCCATCGGCCAACAACCACGCTTCTACCTCGCGCACCGCCACCCGAAATAACAGATTCGGCACCGGCGGCTGGCGCAACCAGTCCCGACGCAATTGCGGCGCGCACTCCGCCTGATCGAGATCCGTCAACACCAGCACCGGTCGCCAGTGGGCAATCTGATTGAACAACGCCATCCGGCTTTTCAGATACCCAAATCCCTGGCGGCGCAAGCGCTCCGCAATCCGAACCGGTCGCCCACTCCGCTGCACCAGCGTCTCCACTAGCGCCTCGCTAAGCGCGTCTTCCGTGGCAATGGCAATCTCAATCACTTGAACAGCGCCAGTTGATCCAGCCGTGCGGGCCGGGCTTTCGGCAGCAACACCTCCGCTACTGACAACCCACTCTCCACCATGCGCTGTTCCGCCTCATCCGGCGCCACAACGCGCGTTCCCTCCACCTCGGGTTCCAGGCGCAAGACCTGGCGCACATCAATCCCTGGATTCTTCAGCAACGCCTCGCTATGGGTACTCAGCAGAATTTGCCGCCGATACCGCGCCTGCTGTTGCAGACGATCCAGTAACCGCGGAATTTGTTCCACCACCGCGTCATTCAGGGACAGTTCCGGCTCCTCCAGCAGCAGCAGCGAATCCCCATCCAGCAGGCTCCATAACAAGGCGAGCAGCCGCAGCGTGCCATCCGAAAACTGTTCCTCCCGCTGCCAGCCGGCGTTCGGCCGCCAGTGCTCATAAAACGCTTCCAGATGGGGATGACCGTTCACGTCGTCCTTCACAAAGCGCAATCCCTTGAACTGCGGTACAGCAACTTGCAGCGCGGTCTGAATTTTTTTTAGCCGCGATTCGCGGGTCCGGGTCTGACACCGGGCAATCCGCTCCAGAAAGCCCTGGCCAAAAGGATCGTCCTCCAGCCGATGACCGCCAATCGCATCGCCATACTTGAGCAACTGGGGCACTAGGTGCAAATAGGTCACGCTGGCGAAAAACTCGGCA
>CALMNY010000042.1 GCA_937872125.1 uncultured Candidatus Competibacteraceae bacterium
ACGCACACCGCCCTGCTGCAGATCATGAACGATCAGCCCCATCCCGAATACGGCAACGGTCTGTTCGTGCTGCAATCCTTCCCGGTGGGCGATCTCAATGAGGCGGCGGGACAGCACCTGGCCCTGCGGCTGAATACGGTCGAACTGGCGGAAGAGCCGGCCGGTTACGGGTTGGGCAGCTACTGCTATCAGCGCAACCGGCTGCATTTTGTGAGTTTCTTCCCAAATTTCGCCTATCGTCGGGGATTATTGCCGAATCTCTATTACGCCGCGGCCCGGCGCGCCCGGGCTCTGGCGGTTCGCTTCACGCGGCAGGACTGGATCGCTTCATCTTTCGCTCCAGCCCATACCGGCATCGGCCGGATGCTCCGGCAGGCCTCGCATGGAAACCGGTAAGTTCATCAGCCTTGGGCGCCGGATACCCTCCAGTCAATCGGTCCATTCTGTTCTGACTCTCATCGGGAGACCCCAACATGAACACGCGCCGAGATTTCCTGAGCTTGCTGGCCAAGGTAGTTGGCATTGGGGTGTTGTCGCTGAGCAATACGCCGGTCCGGTGCTTTCCCGCGCCGAACTCAAAAGCTGCGTCGAGCAGGAAAGGCAAATCAATGCGGGCATGAACGAGTTGGACCGACAGGAAGCCTATCTCAATCAGCAACACGTCTTTGTCAATCACTACAGCCCACAATCCGTGGATAACTACAATAGGCTGGTCAATGAATTTAATGCCAGAAGCGCGCAAGTCAACGCCCAGGCCAGCCATTTCAATGCAAGCTGTGCGAATCATGCGTACTACGAATCGGATATGACGGCGGTTCGGACCGAGCTGGGGGCGGAATAAGGGGCGATACCGCCGCCAACAGCGTCTGGTTCCACCCCTGATTGATACGAGGACGATATGAACGATTTCATTGAAGCGGATGCCGCCCGTGCCTTTGCCCGGGCGTGGAATCGGCTGGACCCGACTGAGTTCCTGAACCTGCTGATACCCGAGGCGCGGTATGCTTCCCAGTGGGTGTTCGATGAGTTGGAAGGTAAACAGGCTATCGCCGATTATCTGACCGCCAAGATGCGCACCATAAAAAACCATGCCCTCCATAACCCGAGCGCGAAAGTCTTTGCGGAACTGGGCAAGACCACGACGGGCCTGGCCGGCCGGGACTGCGTGTTCATGGCACAAGGCCGCAAGGAAAATGTCACTGCGGTCGTACTCTTCGAGGTGGAAGGGGGGATGATCAAACGCTACGACCTGTGTATTCCCGAATTACTTGGCGTGATCCGTAGCGGGGTCTATCCGATTTAGCCGGCCTGGATCGCGGGTGCAGATTACTTGAAAATACCTATTCCAGGGTTGCCACTGATACCCCACCCCGATTCACCTGTTCCCCCATGGAAGCCATCCTGTTCATCGGCGGCCAGGCCGCCGGCAAGTCCACCTTCTACCAGCAGCGGTTCCGGGATACCCACCTGCGGATCAACCTGGACATGCTCCGCACCCGCCACCGGGAGGCGATTTTGCTGGAGGCCTGCCTGCGGATGCAGCAGCCATTCGTGGTGGACAACACCAATCCCACCCGCGAGGACCGGCGGCGCTATATCCCGCTGGCGCGGGAGGCCGGGTTTAGGGTTGTCGGCTATTACTTCGCCCTGCGGTTGGAAGTCGCCCTGGCCCGCAATGCCCAGCGCGAGGGGCGGCAGTGTATCCCGGAGCACGGTGTCCGGGCGACCTACCGTAAGCTGGAGCGGCCGAATCAGGATGAGGGATTCGATGCCCTGCACTACGTCCAGGCCGTGGGCGGGTGCCGCTTTATCGTGGAGGAGTGGCGGGATGAACTTTGACGAGTTGGATCGGCGGATGCGGGTGTTCGAGACCGCGCACGATCACTGTGCGTTGCCCGGCCTGTATCTGGTCGCCCGGCTGGACGGCCGTGGGTTTACCACGCTGACCCGGGAGCGCCAGCCGTTCGCCGCCCCCTTCGATGAGCGGTTCCGGGACCTGATGATCGCCACGGTCCGTCACCTGATGGACTGCGGCTTTCGGGTCGGGTACGGCTATACCGAGAGCGATGAGATTTCCCTGTTGTTCCATCCCGCCGAGGACGCCTTCGGCCGCAAGCTGCGTAAGTGGCTGTCGATCCTGGCCGGGGAAGCCAGCGCCTGTTTCGCCCTGAACCTGGGGGCGCTGGCCAGCTTCGATTGCCGGGTGGCGCAGTTGCCCAGGTTGGAACAGGTGATCGATTACTTCCGCTGGCGCAGCGAAGATGCCCACCGCAATGCGCTGAATGCCCATGGCTACTGGGCGTTGCGCCAGGCTGGCCTGAGTGCCCAAGCGGCGACCGAGCGGTTGCTGGGCCTGTCGGTGGCGGACAAGAACGAACTGCTGTTCCAGCATGGTGTCAATTTCAACGCTTTACCGGCCTGGCAAAAGCGCGGCATCGGGGTGTATTGGCAGACCTATGCCAAGCCAGGCACCGATCCGCGCCGCGGTAGGGCAGTGACCACGATGCGCCGGCGGCTCACGGTCGACCTGGACTTGCCGCGGGGTGCGGAATATGACGCCTTCCTCCGGGCGCGGGTCAGCGGCCCCTGACCTGCCAGGGTAACCCGCCCTGCCACGCTATCCACGACCAGGAGCAACCATGCCCATCCAACAGGTACTGACCAACCAGCGGGTCCCGGTCAAAATCTGGACCGACGACGTCGACGACCGCTCGAAGCAGCAACTGCTCAATATCGCCAGCCTGCCGTTTGTGCACCACCATGTGGCCGCCATGCCCGACGTGCATCTGGGCATCGGCGCCACCATCGGCTCGGTGATCGCCACCCACCGGGCCATCATCCCCGCCGCCGTCGGCGTCGACCTCGGCTGCGGCATGGTCGCCGCCCGGCTGTCGCTCACCGCCAACGACCTGGACGACAAGAACCTCAAACAGGTGTTCGACCAGATCAGCCGCGACGTGCCGGTCGGCCGGGCTCAGCATCCCGACGACCGGGTGCGGGTCGACGCCGTCCGGCCGTTCGAGCCAGGCCTGAAAGCGCTGACCGACCGCCATCCGCAACTGCTCAAGGCCTTCGGTAAATTCTCCAAATGGATGAACCAGATGGGCACCCTGGGCGGCGGCAACCATTTTATCGAAGTCTGTCTGGACGAGGCCGACCGGGTGTGGGTGATGCTGCACTCCGGCAGCCGGGGCATCGGCAACGCCATCGCCGACTACTTCATCCGGCTTGCCCGCCAGGACATGGAGCGGTGGATGATTCAGTTGCCCGACCGCGACCTGGCCTACTTTCCGGAAGGCGCCGAGCACTTCGCCGATTATGTCGAGGCGGTGCACTGGGCGCAGGATTACGCCTTGCGCAACCGCCAGGAGATGCTCGATCTGGTGCTGGCCGCCCTGGCCCGGCGCCTGCCGCCGTTCGTGCGGACCGGCGAGGTCGTGAACTGCCACCACAACTACGTCGCCCTGGAGCACCACTACCGGGCCAACGTCTGGGTCACCCGCAAGGGCGCGATCCGGGCGCGGGAAGGCGATCTGGGCATCGTGCCCGGCAGCATGGGCGCGCGCAGCTACATCGTGCGCGGCAAGGGCCATCCCGAGAGTTTCTGCTCCAGCGCCCACGGGGCCGGCCGGCGGATGAGCCGCACCGCGGCGGAGAAGCAGTTCACCGAGGCCGACCTGGCGGCACAAACCGCCGGGGTGATCTGCCGCAAGGACAAGGGGGTGATCGACGAGATTCCGGGTGCCTACAAGGACATCGATCAGGTCATGGCCCACCAGAGCGACCTGACCGAGGTGCTACATACCCTCAAGCAGGTCGTATGCGTGAAGGGATAGCGAGGGTAACCCTTTACGATAGCTACTCACACCCCGCATTGGCTGGAGACCCCATGCCCGACCGCTTCCTTCCCGATTACGGCCTTTATCTCCTGAACAAAGGGGTCCGGCCCGAGACCCGGCTGGTATTCTTCGATCTGCCGGTGGAGCACCTCACCCGGCCCGATCTGCGCACGGTCTGCCTTACCCTCAGCACCGAGGAAGGCGGTCAGGACTACGCGATCTCGTTCGACTTCATCGGCCCGCGCATTGATGAGTTGCTGGCCGTCTTTCCGCACCCCCAGCAGGAAACCCTGTGGCGCTGGCTGACCGACCGGTACACAGTGGGGGAACACGTGGCGCTCTCGCCCCCGGCCACGGTGTTTTCGCTCGAAGCCACCCTGGGTGCGGTGCGGCAAGGCATTTACGAACGCTTCGCCCCGCTGATCGTGCGGCGGGTGACGGCGCGGCCCTGACCGTGTTCCACCTGGTGAAGCCGCGATAGCGGCGTTGAGGCCCGCCGGGCGCGGCGCTAGAATCCTGGTGGCCGCCGCCGCCGGCAAGGCCAGGGCGGCTAGCAGACTCTCGCCCTCACCCCAGCGGACGAACTCCCGATGCGCACGTTCCAGGTTTGCATGCCCGCCTATCCCGAGTGCTGGGCCACCTGCGGTTCGTGTGCCAGCAGAGGCGTCTTCATCAATGCGATCCAGGTGCAGCCGGGCGATACCCTGCGCCGCGACGACCCGATCCTGACCCTGGAAACCAACAAGGTCGACCTCGATATCCCCAGCCCGTGCGCCGGCCAAGTGCTCGAAGTCCATGTCTGTCTCGGCGACGCCGCTTCTCCAGGGACGCCCTTGATCACGCTGGCCCTCGCCTGAGTGCGACCGTCGCCTTACCATGGACTTGCTGGCCGACGCCCGGTTTCGGGGCGGGCCGGGAACCACGCCGTCCTGGGAAGCAATGTCGCGAGTTTTCTTGCGGGATTGCGTGATTGACGCCCGGCCTAAGCGAGCGTGGCCAAACAGAAACCGGTCTGACGGTCACCCAACCGGTTGAAGCAACTACCCTGGACAAAACCCGATGCATCCTGCACGGTCGAGCGATTTTTACGGGCTCCTGGCACCGGTTCTGGCGCTGGCGGCGGTTGCGGTTGCGGCCCCACCCGCCGACGACCGCGGATTTGACCCGACCGGGGTCTGGACGGGCCAGCACGGCTCGCTGGTCCTGATGCGGGCTGGGGATACGCTGTCGTTTTCCTATTCGGCCGTGTTCGGCGCCACCGCCCATCTATGCGACGGGATCGGGGTGGCTGGTTTCGTCGGCAATGGCGTGTGGCAGTCGGTGGATGGGGAGGGGACGGTGACGTTCACCACCCGGGGTGATGAGGTCACGATGCAGGTCACAGCGGGGAGCGCGTCGTTCTGCGGCGCGGACTGGCCCGGCGACCGCTTCGCCCGGGGCGCGTGGCGGCCGGCTGTCCGCTGCCGGGTCACGGCGCGCAAAGCGCGTTTCTTCGCCGTCGCTCCTCTGCCGCCTCCCGTGCGCCTGGCCTTCGTGGTCGAAGGCGACGAGATTGAGGCGCTCGATCTGGTCAACGAGCGTTCCGCGCGGTGGCTGCTGGCCCGCTACGTCGGCCAGACCCGGACCACCGCCGGCCTGCTCGAACGCGATGCCCTGGCGTGTCGATCCCAGTAGCCCGGCGTGGAGCCGGCCCTCAGAACAGGCGGGGATCCAGCCGCTCGTGGAACCTCTCGGCCATAGCGTCAATCTTGAACGCTCCCGCCTCGCGCACGACTTCCCAGTACACCCAGGTTTCCCGGTGTTGGCCGCGCCAGACCAGGCCCCCCCAGTAGTAGCGCCGTCCGGAGAACAGATTGCCGGCGGACTGGAACGGCTCGCTGTCCTGGAGGACGACCTCGGCCAGAGGGCCGAATTCGGCCTGATTGATCCGCTGGGCCTCCAGATAGGCGGCCAGGGGATGGGCGGCCTTGAACGCCGCCGAGGTGAACTGCTGATAGGCGGCGGCGTAGTCCCCGGCCTGGAGCGCCCGGACGTAAGGTTCGACCAGCGTTTCCCGGATTTGCGGAACGATCTGCGTAGCGGTGCGATAGTGGACGTACAGCCCGTAACCGGCCAACGGCACGACGATCCCCAGAAAAACCAGCAGCAGGGCTTTTTGCCAGAACATGAGAGCCACTCCGTTCGATAATAATCTGGCTGGGCGGAGACCGGGGTATCGGTTCATTACCCCGGGGTTCCACTGGAAGGCCAGAATGACGGAGAGACTGTAGTAACACGGGTCTGCAAACGCAAAACCTGGTTGAGGCCGGAGCCTGCTTCGTGCTGCCCGTCACGGGGTGACGGCTCGGGCAAACCCGCGCAGCACGCGCTATCTTTAGAGCAAACACCCGCCTCCATTTCGCCTCCGGGATTCGCCCATGACCGACCGTTCCGAGTTCAGCTTTTCGGGCCACTGGGCCGTCCTGCCGCCGGACCCGGACCCGACCGAGACCGAGGAGTGGCTGGACGCGCTCGATGCCGTCATCGCGCACGCCGGCCGCGACCGCGCCACCTTCCTGCTGCGCCAGTTGTTCGACCGCGCCCGCGCCCGGCGCGTGGCGCTGCCGCCGGTGTGGAGCACGCCTTACTGCAACACCATCGCCCGCGCCGACCAGCCGCCGTTCCCGGGAGTGCTGGAAATCGAACAGCGGCTGATCGCGCTGGTTCGCTGGAACGCGCTGGCGATGGTGGTGCGCGCCAATCAGTTCTCGACCGAACTGGGCGGCCACATCGCCAGCTACGCCTCGGCAGCGGACCTGTTCGAGGTCGGGTTCAACCACTTCTTTCGCGCCGGCCAGGCCGGGGATCTGGTGTACTTCCAGCCGCATTCCGCTCCCGGCGTCTATGCCCGGGCCTTCCTCGAAGGGCGGCTGAGCGAGACGCAGTTGGACCATTACCGCCAGGAAGTCGGCGGCGGCGGCCTGTCGTCCTACTGCCACCCGTATCTGATGCCGGAGTTCTGGCAGTTCCCGACCGGCTCGATGGGGCTCGGCCCGCTCCAGGCCATCTATCAGGCGCGCTTTCTGCGCTACCTCGACCATCGCGGCCTGCTGGCCACTGCCGGGCGCAAGGTGTGGGCATTCGTGGGCGACGGCGAGATGGACGAACCGGAGGCGCTGGCCGGCCTGTCGCTGGCCGGGCGCGAGGGGCTGGACAACCTCATCCTGGTGGTCAACTGCAACCTGCAACGGCTGGACGGGCCGGTGCGCGGCAACGGCTCCATTATCCAGGAGCTGGAAGGCCTGTTCGCCGGCGCGGGCTGGCGCGTGATCAAACTGCTGTGGGGCTCGGACTGGGACCCGCTGTTCGCCCGCGACCATGAGGGAATCATCCTCAAGCGGCTACACGAGACGGTCGACGGCGAGTTGCAGCAGTACGCCGCCACCGACGGGCGATTCAACCGCGAGCATTTCTTCAACAAATACCCCGAGCTGCAAGCCATCGTCGCCCACCTGTCCGACGAGGACATTGATCGGCTCAAACGCGGCGGCCACGATCCGGTCAAGATTTACGCCGCCTATCACGCGGCGGCGACCCCCTCGGGCCAGCCCACCGTCATTCTGGCCCAGACCAAGAAGGGCTACGGCATGGGCCACTGGGGCCAGGGCAAGATGGGCGCCCACCAGCAGAAGAAGCTGGAGACCGACGCGCTGCTGGCGTTCCGCGACCGCTTCGATCTGCCGCTTTCCGACGAGGAGGTGACCAGCCTGCGGTTCTACCAGCCGGCCGCCGACAGCCCCGAACTGCACTACCTGCACGCCCGGCGCCAGGCGCTGGGCGGCTATCTGCCGGCGCGGGTTGGCCAAGGCCCAACGCGGACTGCCCCGCCGCTCGCCGCGCTGAGCCGGTTTCTCGAAGGCAGCCACGGCCGGGAGGAATCCACCACCCTGGTGTTCGTGCAACTGCTCGCGCACCTGCTGCGCGATCCGGACCTGGGCCGGTCCATCGTGCCGATCGTGGCCGACGAAGCGCGCACCTTCGGCATGCAGGCGCTGTTCCGGCAGGTCGCCATCTATTCCGCCGTGGGCCAGCGCTACGAACCGGAGGACAAGGACGAACTGCTCTACTACAAGGAAGCCTGGGACGGTCAGATCCTGGAGGAAGGCATCACCGAGGCCGGCGCCATGGCCTCGTGGATCGCCGCCGCCACCAGCTACAGCACCCACGGCCTGCCGATGCTGCCGTTTTACATTTTCTATTCCAGCTTCGGCTTCAAGCGGGTCGGCGACCTGATCTGGGCCGCCGGCGACTCGCGTTGCCGGGGGTTCCTGCTCGGCGCCACGTCCGGCCTGACCACGCTGTCCGGCGAGGGCCTGCAACACCAGGACGGTTCCAGTCACCTGCTGTTCGCCAGTGTCCCCAGTTGCACGGCCTACGATCCCTGCTTCGGCTACGAGTTGGCGACGATCCTCCAGGACGGGATGCGGCGGATGCTGGAGAACCAGGACGATGTGTTCTACTACGTCACGGTGATGAACGAGAACTACGTCCATCCGGCGATGCCGGAGGGCGTCCGGGACGGCATCCTGCGGGGCTTGTATCGGTTGCGCGAGGTCGCCGGTTCGAGGAACGCGCCGCGCGTGCAACTGCTCGGCGCGGGAACTCTGCTGCGGGAAGCGCTCGCGGCTGGCGAGCTGCTGGAACGGGACTGGGGCGTCCTTGCCGACGTGTGGAGCGTCACCAGCTTCACCGAACTGCGGCGCGACGGGTTGAACGTGGAGCGGTACCATCGCTTGCACCCGGACGCCGCACCGATCCAGAGCTGGGTCGAGCAATGCCTCGGGCCGACCACCGGGCCGATCATTGCGGTCAGCGACTACCTGCGCGCGGTGCCGGACCTGATCCGGGCCTGGGTGCCGCGCCGCTACGTGACCCTGGGCACCGACGGCTACGGCCGCAGCGACACCCGCGCTGCGCTGCGCCGGTTCTTCGAAGTGGACCGGCATCACATCGCCGTCGCCGCCCTCCAGGCGCTGGCCGACGAGGGCATGATCGACCGCAGCCAGATCACCCAGGCCATGGCCCGGTACGGCATTGCCCCGAATCAGCCCAATCCCTGGGATGGTTGACTCGGCGGTTCGCGTTCCCACGCGGAGGATTATCAGCCCATGAGGCTCTATCTGGTGCAACACGGCCAAGCCTTCCCGGCGGCCGAGCATCCCGACCGGCCGCTGACCGACCCGGGTCGGCGCGAAGTGGCCACCGTCGCCGCGCTGCTGGCGCGTGGCCAGCCGCGCCTGGCCCGTATCGTCCACAGCGGCAAGACTCGCGCCCGGCAAACGGCCGAAATACTGGCGGACTACCTGAACCCGAGCCCGCCGGTCGAAGCGGCGACCGGACTCGATCCCCACGATCCGGTCGAACCCTGGATCGCGGCGGCGAACGGCTGGACGGAAGACCGTCTGCTGGTCGGTCATCAACCGTTTCTGGGCAAGCTGGTCTCCCGGCTGGTGCTGGGCGAGGAGCGCGCCCTGGTGGACTATCGGCCGGGAACCGTGGTCTGCCTGGAACCCACCAGCGCCGGCGACTGGCGGATCGTCGGCATGCTGGGGCCGGCGCTGCCTGTAGCGGCGGTGGCCGGGGGTGATCGTGCGGAGGCGACGGAGGCGAGTGATGCCATGATCGGCGCGATAGCCGGCGACATCATCGGGTCGGTGTACGAACAGCATCCGATCAAGACTACCGATTTTCCCCTGTTCCAGCCGCGCAGCCGGTTCACCGACGACAGCGTGCTGACGGTGGCCATCGCCGACGCCATTCTCACCGGCCAGCCCTACCTCGACGCCGTCCGGGACTGGGGCCGCCGCTATCCGCGAGCCGGTTACGGCGGCACGTTTTTTCAGTGGCTGTTCGCCGCCGATCCCCGGCCCTATCACAGTTGGGGCAACGGGTCCGCGATGCGGGTCAGTCCGGTGGGCTGGGCGTTCGCCGCCGAGGACGAGGTGCTGCGCCAGGCCCGCTTGACCGCCGAAATCACTCACGATCACCCCGAGGGGATCAAGGGTGCCCAGGCCACCGCGCTGGCGGTCTATCTGGCCCGGACCGGGGCGGCCAAGACGACGATCCGCGCCCGCATCCAGCGCCAGTTCGGCTATGACCTGGCGGGAACAGTCGACGCCCTCCGGCCCGGTTACACGTTCGACGTCTCTTGCCAGGGCACGGTCCCGGCGGCCCTGATCGCATTCCTCGACGCCGAATCCTACGAACAGACGGTGCGCAATGCCGTTTCGCTGGGCGGCGACAGCGACACCTTGGCCTGCATCGCCGGCGGCATCGCCGAGGCGTGTTACGGCGGCGTGCCCGAGGCGATCCGGGCGGAAGTCCGCGCGCGCCTGGCGCCCGATCTGTGGCGGGTGGTCGAGGCGTTCGAACACCGCTACCCGGTCGGAGCGGTTCGATGCTGAGAAGCTGTCGAAAAACTCCTCATTGATTTTTAAGGAAAATGTTCTGCGGAGCCGGCTGGAGTCTGGCTTAATCGGCCAAAAGCCGGCTGGAAGCCGGCTCCATGGTCATATAGATCAAAGAGTTAGTTTTTATACAGGCCCTGAGGAGGCCACCTGAGAACAGTCACGCACCTCCGCCCAGATGGCCTCCGTCTGAGTTACTTCAGATTCTTGCCGAAGAAATTCGAGATCTTATCGAACGGGATCTTGTCCATCTGATCGTACAGATCGACGTGGTTGGCGCCCTTGACGATCAGGAGTTCTTTCGGCTGTGCGGCGGCCGCATAGGCGGTCTCGGCGAAGTAGCGCGAGTGGGCGTTTTCACCGTGGACGATCAGGATGGGGCGCGGCGAAATCTCCTTGATGTAGGTCAGGATCGGCATGTTCATGAACGACAGCGGCGTGGTGATCGTCCAGGCGTTGCCGGAGTTGACCGCCCGCGGGTGGTAGCCGCGCGGCGTCCCGTAGTAGTCGTGGTAATCGACCATGAACTGCGGCTCGCCGCCCTTCGGTGGGGTGTTGTAGGCCGGCTGGTAGGCCGGCTTCCCGTTCGCGGCGTCTTCCCAACGCTGCCGGCTCAGTTGCTCCAGCGTCTGCGCGCGCTGTTCGGGCGTCACGCTATCGTTGTAACCCTTGGACATGACGCGGGTCATGTCGTACATGGTGCTGGCGACGACGGCCTTGACGCGCTTGTCCACCGCCACGGCATTCAATGCGAAGCCGCCCCAGCCGCAGATCCCGATGACGCCGATACGCTCGCGATTGACGTAGGCTTGCAGGCCGATGAAATCCACCGCCGCCATGAAATCCTCGGTGTTGATGTCCGGCGAGGCGACGTTGCGCGGCTCGCCGCCGCTTTCCCCGGTATAGGAGCCGTCGAAGGCCAGTGTGACGAAGCCACGCTCGGCCATGGTTTGCGCATACAGGCCCGAGGACTGTTCCTTCACCGCGCCAAAGGGGCCGCCGACGACGATGGCTGCCAGCCGCTGGTTGTCCCGGTTCTTTGGCAGGTACAGGTCGGCCGCGAGGGTGATGCCGTAGCGATTCTTGAAGGTCACTTTCTGATGATCGACCTGGTTGCTCTTCGGGAAAGTTTTGTCCCATTCCTGGGTCAAGTTCAAGGTGCTTCCTCCGATTGCCGTGGGACTGGTCTGTGCTTGAACGGAGGGCACGCCGACGCACAGGGCGGCACAGGCGACGAGGGCGCTTTGGATGAATTTCTTGCGGGAAAGCAGGGTGGTCATTTGGGGGCTACTCCTTGGTTTGGATAGAAGAAACGAACGGCTACAGCGCATTCTTCAGAATGGCCGTCACCACTTCCGGGGTGTAGGTTTCGGCGATGCCGAAGATGCGCACATTGCGCTGGACGTTCTCGACGATGGCCGGCAGATCGATCTCCTTGATGCCCAGTTGCGGCAGATGAGTTGGCGTGCCGATCTTGTCGTACCAAGCCTGCAGCGCCGCAATGCCCTGCTCGCGGGTATCGACACCAAACACCTTCCGCGCAAATCGTTCGAACTGCGCCGGGTTGCGGTCGAGGTACCACTTCATCCAGGCCGGGACGATCACCGACAGGCCGGCACCATGCGGTACGTTGAACAGTGCGGAGAGCGTGTGTTCGATGGCGTGGTTGGGATCGCTGAAGCCGGCGACTCCAGAGAATGTCACGCCATTCAGCGCCA
>CALMNY010000043.1 GCA_937872125.1 uncultured Candidatus Competibacteraceae bacterium
CCCAACACCGATCTGTTCGAGTGGCAGGGCAAGCCCGATCAGGTGCCGGAACGCTACCGGCTGATCTGGCGCGATTCTGACCACCACGAGCATATTTCCTACGATCCCTACTGCTTCCCGCCGCAAGTGCCCGATTTCGACCTGTACCTGTTCGGCGAAGGCAAGCACTGGCACGCCTACCGTTTCCTGGGCGCGCACCCGCACGAAGCCGACGGCGTCGCCGGCGTGCTGTTTGCGGCCTGGGCGCCCAACGCCGAACGGGTCAGCGTCGTCGGCAACTTCAATCGCTGGGATGGCCGGGTGCATCCGATGCGGGTGCGCGGCGGCAGCGGCGTCTGGGAACTGTTCATCCCCAATCTGTGCCCCGGCGATCTGTACAAGTTCGAAATCCGCAACCGCCACAGCGGGGCGATCTTTCTCAAGTCCGACCCCTACGGCCAGCAATTCGAGATGCGGCCGAGCACCGCCACCATCGTCCCCAAACCCGACGCCTACGCCTGGCGCGACGCCGAGTGGCTGGAGCAGCGCAAAGCCTCCGACTGGCTGCACCAGCCGATGTCCATCTACGAAGTCCATCTGGGTTCGTGGCGGCGCGGCCCCGAAGGCGAGTTCCTGAACTACCGGGAAGCGGCCCGGCAACTGGTGGACTACGCCAAGGACATGGGCTTCAGCCATATCGAGCTGCTGCCGATCACCGAGCACCCCTACGACGCCTCCTGGGGTTACCAAACCAGCGGTTACTACGCGCCGACCAGCCGCTTCGGCGCCCCGGATGATTTCCGCTACTTCATTGATTACTGCCACCAGCACCACATTGGCGTAATTCTTGACTGGGTACCGGCGCACTTCCCCAAGGACGTTTCCGGTTTGGCCCGGTTCGACGGCGAGCCACTGTACGAACACGCCGACCCCCGCAAGGGCGAGCATCTCGACTGGGGCACGCTGATCTTCAACTTCGGCCGCTACGAGGTGAAAAACTTCCTGCTGTCCAGCGCCCTGTACTGGATCGAGGAGTTCCATCTCGACGGCCTGCGGGTGGATGCGGTCGCCTCGATGCTGTATCTGGACTATTCGCGCAAGGAAGGCGAGTGGATTCCCAACAAGTACGGCGGGCGTGAGAACCTGGAAGCCATTGATTTCATGCGCGAACTCAACACGGTGGTGCATAGCGAGCATCCCGGCGCGATGGTGATCGCCGAGGAATCAACCTCGTGGCCGCAGGTCACCCGGCCCACCTATCTGGGCGGCCTGGGCTTCAGCATGAAATGGAACATGGGCTGGATGAACGATACCCTGCGCTACATGGCGCAGAACCCGATCCATCGCAAATACCACCACGACCTGCTGACCTTCAGCATGTTGTACTGCTTCACCGAGAACTTCATGCTGCCGTTCTCACACGATGAGGTGGTGCATGGCAAAGGCTCGATGATTAACAAGATGCCGGGCGATGAATGGCAGCGCTTCGCCAATCTGCGGTTGCTCTATCTGTATATGTTCACCCATCCCGGCAAGAAACTGCTGTTCATGGGCACCGAATTTGGCCAGGGCACCGAATGGAACAGCGCCAGCATCCTCGACTGGTATGTGCTCCAATACGATTTACATCAGGGGATGCAGCAACTGGTCAAGGATCTGAACCGGCTCTATCACAGCCGCCCGGAGCTGCATTATTACGAGTTCGAGTGGCAGGGCTTTTCCTGGGTTGATTGCCACGACGCCGATCAGTCCATCCTGAGCTACCTGCGCAAGAAGGACGATGACTTCCTGGTCGTAGTGGTCAGTTTCACGCCGGTGCCGCGTCATGGCTACCGGATCGGGGTGCCGCGGGCCGGGCGCTACACCGAAATCCTCAATTCCGACTCGCACTTCTACGGTGGCAGCGGGGTTGGCAATGGCGGCGTCGAACTGATCGCCGAAGAGCAGCCCTGGATGGAACACCCCTACTCAATCGTTATTACTGTGCCGCCGCTGGGAGGTTTGGTCCTGATGCCGGAACCCCTGCCGGAACCGGTCGCGGTCGCCGCCGTCGAGGTCGAGGAGGAAACCCCACGGGCTGCTGCTACCCTGGCCACTTCAACGCCGGTAGCCGCAGCGCCCGCCAAGTCTGCGCCCGCCATTAACCAGGAAGAACTGGCTCAGCCGGAATAAAATCGGATTGGATGCCTGGTTTCACCGAGGCGCGGATTAACCCGCGCCTCGCGTCGTTTTAGACATAACCGCCAGCGATCAACTCGGAAACGATCAGCCGCTGAATCAGCTTTTCCTTCTGGCTGGTCGGCTGATCCAGCTTGAGGCGGGCCAGATAGCGCAGCGCGCCGGCGGGCGGTGCTCCCACGGTCATCGCCTTGACGATGGTTTTCATGAGATCACCCTTGGTCCCCAACCGCGCTTTGAGGCCCTTGAGCACCCGTCCCAGGATGATTTCCTCCTCGGTAAAGTCGGTGCCCAGCGGGAAATCCGGGCACAACCCCATTTTCTTGAACTTGCCCAGCCGCGCCTGAATCCGCCCCGGCGTATTGTGACGATGCCGCTCCGGAATCTCGTAATCCTGGGGAATCTTGCCGGCCCGTTTGGCTTTTTCCAGCAGTTCCGGCTGAAAGCGCGAATCGGCGATATTCAGCAGGGCGATGATCACTTCCTTGTCCGACCGGCCGCGCAGGTTGGCGATGCCGTATTCAGTCACTACGATATCGCGCAAATGGCGGGGAATCGTGATGTGGCCGTAGTTCCAGACGATGTTCGAACTCACGCTCAGCCCGCTCTCACGAGTGCTGCGCAGCATCAGGATGGAGCGGGCGCCCGGCAGTTCGTGGGCCATCGCCACGAAGTTGTACTGACCGCCTACGCCGCTGATCACCTGACCGTTCTCCAGGCCATCGGACACCGCCGCGCCCATTAACGTCACCATGATGGTGGTATTGATGAACCGGGCGTCCAGCCGCTGGAGGGTAGCCAGTTCCTCATTACCGTACAAATGGTTGGTGCGCTTTACCGTGGTCAGGCAGATTTGCCGGCTGTCGGCCTCGGGCAGCGTGTGCAGCGTCTCATAGAAGCTGCTCGGTCCCATGAAGAAACCACCGTGCATCACGATGCCGCCTTTCAGACGACTGCCCAGCCCGTTGGCGACTACCGCCGCCCAGGTTTCCGGCTGATCCAGATCGGCGGGAACCGGCGCGGCGCCGCCGATGGACAAAGCGCCGTCTGCATAGCGGACCCGGTCGGTGAAAATGCCGAACTGGCGCAGAAACTCCACGTCCTTTTCGCCCAGACGAGCCGGGATCACGCCCCGTTCCAGCAGCGTCCGCACGGTTTGCTCATCCACCGCCTCGGTGATCGCCCCTTCATTCAACAGGCGCTGCAGCGGGATGCTGTCATAGACCCGCCGCTTGAGGATGCCACTCTGGTACAGATACATAAAGCCGTTGACGAACATCTCGCTGGAGCCATACAGCCCCTGCTCGAACGGCTCGACGCCGCCAATCTGTCCGATCAGTTCGCTGTGATGCTCCCACACCCGCAGCTCGGACAACATCTGCTGATAGAGGGCGTTTTGCTGGTGCCGCAACTGGCAGAAATAGACGATGGCGTCGCCCAGACAGCCGATGCCGATCTGCAGGGTGCCGCCATCGCGGATCAGGGCGCTGGCGTACAAACCCAGCATGTAGTCGGCGTTGTCCACGGCCATGTTGGGCGCCCCGAACTGCCGGAAGTCGTAGCGGGGATGATCGAGCACCAGATCGAAGGCGGCAGGCCGGACCATGGCGTCGTTGTACATAAAGGGCATTTCGCGGTTAACCTGGGCGAGAAGAAGCACTTGCCGGCCTTGGCGGCGCAACTCCTCGACCATCGGAAAAAAATCCAGAGTCACTTCGGGATTGCAACTCAGACTCAGCCACCCTTCGCCATCCACTTCGCGCGTGGCGACCTGTTGCGCCCAGACGTTCACTCCGTTGTCGAGCGCATCTCGAATCACATGGGTGTAGTTAGTGCTGATGTAATTTTGTTGCGGTATCGGCATATTCATGAAGCCGCCCGGTTTGAAGAAAAACTCCACGATCTCGATATTGGGCGGCACCCGGCCAGCGCGCAGGTCGAGTGCATATTCCAGATCAGGGTAATTGCCAAACACCCGCTCGACGAACGGCTCCAGAAACCGCTGTTCCAGATCGCTGGAACCCTTGGGAATTTCAACGGTGATCGCCGTGAGGATCTTCAGATACAAGTTCGGATTCATCTTCACCCGCCGGTAGAGCGCATTCACCAGCGGATTGGGCTTACCGATCCCCAAGGGGATGCCGAGTACGATTCGCTGGCCCACCCTGGCGATGATTTCATCCACACAGCGTTCGACATCCTGAAAATAAAACGGGCTTGGTTGTGGCATGATCCGATCTCTCTCGGCCGGTTGATTGATAAATTGGAATTATAGCAGCTATCGGGTCACTAGCCCCGTGACGCGCCGCCGGTGAAAAGACTACACTAATAGACTGTTTCGAGCGCCGCGTCACGCGGAACCTTATACCGAAGGAGGCTTGCCGATGTCAGAAAATAATACACTGGAATCCAACAAGGCCCTGGTCCGACGCAATTTCGAGATCATCTGGAGTCAGTGCAACCTGGATGTTGCGGATGAAATCATTGCGCCTGAATACATCGGCCATATCGCCACCCTGCCGGATGTCGTGCGCGGCGTCGAGGCGTTCAAGCAAGTGGTCCTGCTCTTTCACTTTGCCGCTCCCGATACGCGCTTTGAGATTCAGGATCAGCTCGCCGAAGGCAACAAGGTCGCCACGCGCTGGGTGGGCCACGGCACCCACAAAGGCGAATTCATGGGCATCGCCCCCAGCGGCCAGCGGCTGTCGGTGACGGGCATGAGCTTCCATCGCCTCGAGAATGGCCGCATCCATGAATCCTGGGACGACTGGGATGCGCTCAGCATGTTGCAACACATGACCGAGGATGTCTTCCAGTCGCTGTCCATGCGGATTTGAGCCGCCTGGCGCTCAGCCCGCGCCCGCATGAGCCATCCCCCCACGTTTCGTCCGGCCTGGTGGTTGCCCGGCCCACACGCTCAGACTCTGTGGCCGGTGCTGTTCCGGCGGCGGCCACGGCTGGCGCTGCGCCGCGAACGCCTGGAATTACCCGACGGCGATTTTCTGGACCTGGACTGGACCGTCGGCGACCAGGGTCCCATCGTTCTCATCCTGCACGGTCTGGAAGGCTCCAGCGACTCCCACTATGCGCGTGGTCTGCTGGCGGCCATCGTTCGCCATGGCTGGCGCGGCGTGGTGATGCACTTTCGCGGGTGCGGCGGTCAGCCCAACCGGCTGGCGCGGCGCTATTGCGCGGCGGACACCGCCGACATGGCTTACGTGGCCGACTGGTTGCAGCGACGGGAACCGGCCGCGCCGCTAGCCGCGGTCGGCTACTCGCTGGGCGGCAACGCGCTGCTCAAGTGGCTGGGCACTGCTGGCCCCGATCTTCCCCTGCGCGCCGCCGTCGCGGTCTCGATTCCTTTCCTGCTCGACGACACGGCGCGGCGGTTGCAACAGGGCTTTTCCCGGCTTTATCAGCTTCATCTGCTGCGGGCGCTAAAACGCGGTTATCGCGCCAAGTTCCGCCGCCGCTCCGACGGCCCGGTGACGTTAGCCGAACTGGCGACGATCCGGGATTTTTACGGGTTTGACGACCGCATCACCGCACCGCTGCACGGCTACGCCGGGGTTGACGACTATTACGCCCGCGCCAGTTGCCGTCCCGACTTGCGGCAGGTCCGCATCCCAACTCTCATCCTGCACGCGCTGGACGACCCGTTCATGTGGCCGGAGACGGCTCCTGCCGCCAGCGAACTGTCGCCCAGCGTCCGGCTGGAACTCAGCACCGGCGGCGGTCATGTGGGCTTCGTCGCCGGACCGTGGCCGTGGCGGGCTGATTATTGGCTGGAGCGGCGCATTCCCGCGTTTTTGGCGGAGCGCTGGCCGCCGCCACCACGAAAATTTCATTTTCAGAAACCGCCCCGAACGTAGGCGACACCGCCCAAAGTGCGATGGTCTGAGATCGCCATGACGGGTTACTCAGAGCCGGCGTAACTGGGTGGCGTTCAGCAGAAACACGCCCTGGCCGCCACGCTCGAATTCCAGCCAGGTGAACGGCACATCCGGGAACGCTTCACACAGGGCGTACTGCGCGTTGCCGACCTCGACGATCAGCAGCCCGTCGCGTTTCAAGTGATCGGCGGCCTGGCGCAGAATTTCCACCACCACGTCCAAACCTTCCTCGCCCGCGGCTAGTCCCAGTCGCGGTTCGTGGTGGTATTCGGGCGGCAGGCCCTCCAGTTCTTCCAGGCCCACGTAGGGCGGATTACTGATGATCAGGTCGTAGCGACGGCCTTTCAGCGCCGAAAACAGATCGGACCGGATCACCTCGACCTGATCTTCCAGGCCATGGTCAGCGACGTTGCGGCGCGCGACGTCCAGGGCCTCATTGGAAATATCCGCTAAATCCACCCGCGCATCCGGGAAAGCGTAGGTGCAGGCGATACCGATGCAGCCGCTGCCCGTGCCCAAATCGAGGATGTCGCCAATCTGTCGGCTGTCGGGCAGCCACGGCGAGAAATGGCGCTCGATCAGCTCGGCCAGCGGCGAACGGGGGACCAAAACCCGCTCGTCCACGTAGAACGGCAGGCCCATGAACCAGGCGCGCCGGGTCAGATAGGCCGCCGGCTTGCGCTCGGTAATGCGCCGCTCCAGCAACTCAATCGCCGCCTGTTTCTCCGCCGGGAGCAGATTGGCCTGGAAATACTCAACATGCACATCGGGCGGCAGGTGCAGGGCGTGCAGCACCAGCGCCGCCGCTTCATCAATCGCGTTGTCGGTGCCGTGGCCAAAATGCAGGCCGGCTTCGTTCATGCGGCTGGCGCCCCAACGGATCAAATCGCGGATCGTGTGCAGATGAGAGGAAACGTCGTCGTGGTCGGTCATCGGAAATCAGCGGTGGGTGGAGAAAGCAGGAAAGGGTTGCAGACATTCTACCGTTGCGGCAGTGAACCGGATATGCTTCCGCCCCCTAACCCTCCCCTCTTTCAAGCATAGGCTACGCAAAAGGCTTTCATCATGAGCGCAACCTGGGGCGACCGCCTGCGCCACCTGCCGCAATCCCTGCTACCGCAACGGCTGCTGACCCGCCTGATTTACCGTCTGGCGCGCGTGCGTGCGCCCTGGTTCAAGGACGCGCTGATTCGCCACTTCGCCCGGCGATTCCGGGTCAATCTGGGCGAGGCGCTGGAACCCAACCCGCGCGCTTATCCGGATTTCAATGCCTTTTTCACCCGCGCGCTCAAGCCGGGCGCGCGACCGATTGCGCCGGGCGACCGGGTGGTGTGCGGTCCGGTGGACGGCGCGGTCAGTCAGATCGGCCTTGCCGAGAGCGACACGCTGCTGCAAGCCAAGGGCCGGAGTTTTTCGCTGACGGCGTTGCTGGGCGGCGACGCGGAGCGGGCGCGGCCATTTCAGGGCGGCGCGTTCGCTACGCTGTATCTGTCGCCGCGCGACTATCACCGCATTCACATGCCGCTGGCCGGCCGGCTGCGGGAGATGGTTCACATTCCCGGCAAGCTGTTCAGCGTATCGCCGCTGACGACCCGGATGGTTCCTGATCTGTTCGCCCGCAACGAGCGGGTGGCGGCGCTGTTTGATACCCCGGCCGGGCCGATGGCGCTGGTGCTGGTGGGGGCGATCAACGTGGCGTCCATCGAAACGGTGTGGGCCGGGGCGATCACGCCGCCGCTGGGCAAAAGTATTCGGAACTGGAGTTATCCGCCGAACGGCGATGGGGCGGTGCGGCTCGACAAGGGTGCGGAAATGGGTCGGTTCAACATGGGGTCCACCGTGATCGTGCTGTTCGGACGCGGGGCGGTGCGCTGGGATGCGGAGATTCGCGCGGGAATGGCGATGCGGATGGGGCAACGGCTGGGGAAAGTGGGCAAGCCGGCGGTTTAGGCGGGTTCCTGGAAAGGCCGTACCTGTGGGGCCGGTAGGGACACGGCGGCGCCGTGTCCCTACTCTGGCGCGGCGTTGCGCATGGCGTGGAGAATTCGGGTAGTTTCCACGCTGACCCGCGTGACCCGGCCGAGCAGGTCAATGACGGCTTCCTTGTAGTCGGCGAAGCGATAGGCGTTGAACTGGTCGCGGATCGTCGGGTCGCGGGGGGCGGTTTCCTGATATTCCTCCAGGACCCAGTCCAGCGCCGAGCGGTTGCCTAACCGATAATCCCAGGCTTCGGGCGGAACGCCTTCCAGCCGGGTCACACGGTCAATCTCGATGACGCCCGCGGTTTTATCAGCCTTGAGGCGAGGTTTGGGCGGCGCGGGCGGCGCGGGCCGATCCTCCTTGCGCGTCAACGGCCAAGGCTCCACGCTGGCAAATCCGGCGTGCAACGCCAGCAGCGCCTGCCCCCATGCCGCCCAGGACCGGAAATCAGCATAAAACGGGAGGCGCGGGAAGGCCGCCTTGAGGTTCAGCGCGTAGGTTGCCCGATAGACGGGATCATGCAGCACGGCGTAGACGTAATCGAAAATCGCCGGTTTCTCAATGGACGGATCCTGATAGCGGGTGCGAAACTGGGTTAAAGCCCAATCCGTGATGTTGTCCTGGCGGGAACCGTCTGGGGCATAAACCCATCGCGGCAGTAACTGGTTCTTTTCGACGCATTCATAATCGGCCAGTCCGGTGAACGCCAGCGCCTGAAACGGTTTCATCGCCGAACCGCCCGAAATGCCGATACAAAGATTATCCTGTTTTAACTCCGCGCCATAAATCTGATAGTGCAGCGCGGTCAGCCGGTCGCTCATGGCCTTTTCCGCGTAATAATGCTTGGTCACGAAAGGCCGCCAGAGTGATTTTAATAGGCGCTTGGTGGAGTAGGCCGGCAGTTTATTTCGGGTTTTAAGGGTGCTGCTCCACTTGATCGAATAATCGAGGGTGTCTGGATGCAGAGTGCCGCTGGCGACCTGACGATTGAAGGCGGTGATGAAATACTGGACCTTGCGTTTCAACTGTTTTTTGTCGAAATCGTAAACCCATTCATCCCGATTGGTCTTGATGCTGCTGGCGAACAGCCGAAAAATGGCCTGTTCGGACTGGCCCGCCTTGACGGCTTTATCCGCGACCGGGAGGAACGCCGACCAGTCCGCCGTGGGTTGATTCAGCCAGTCGCCGTTGGCGGTGGGGCGGATGCGGCGTAACTCGCCAGCGCGGGCCAGTTGTCGCAGGGGATGCGCCGCCAGCCAGCGCCGCTTTTCCACGGCGGTCATGAAGTCATCCAGGGCGATATGGCGGATTTCGCACCCCTCCAGGTTCGGGTTGCGCACGAAAAAACCAATGGCGACGCCGACCCGGATTTTGTCATCGAAAACATTGCCGGCTTCCTGCCGCCGTCGCTCGCCGCTGGTGCGGGCGTTGCCTTTCAGGTCCACTACCCAGATTTCCTGAAACTCCCTGGCGATGATTTTGCGAAAGCCGTCGGCTTGCCGCCCGTCCAGATAGGAGCGGTTGGTGACAAAGCCGATAATCCCCTCCGGACCGATCCGGTCGCTGGCCCAGCGGAAAAAGCGGATGTAAGGATCGTAGAGCTTGGTCTTTTGCGCCGAGCTTTCCGCCAGATAGGTGGCCCGGATGCGCGCGTCGGCAATCGGCGCGGGTTCGTTTTTATTGTTTTCGTTCTCGCTCCGCTGGTTGGCGTTGTAGGGTGGGTTGCCCAGAATGACCGGGATGCGCCGGGTATTCTGATGCTGAATGCGCCGCCGGTTTTCTTCCGTCAACGCGCCGAATAAATCGGATTGCGCGCCCCGGTGGGTCAGCTCAAAGCCCCAGTTGGCCAGGGTGTCCACAAAGCAGGCCCCGGCGAATTCCCGCCAGGTTCCCATGAGTTCCGCGTAAGTCTGCTCGATGTTCAGACAGGCGATGTAGTAGGGCAGAATGGCGATTTCATTGGCGTGGATTTCCTCGGCGTATTTGCGCGCCAGGGCCGCCCGGTCGCCGCGCAGCCAGTCCAGCAATTCCACGATAAACGTGCCGGTCCCGGTGCAGGGGTCGAGAATGTCCAGTTCCGGGTCGGCCAGACTTTTGTCAAAATGCCGCCGCGCCAGCCAGTCGCAGCCGGCGAGAATGAACCGCACCACTTCGCCCGGCGTGTAGACCACCCCCAGCTTGTCGGCGTCCCTGGGGTTGTAGGCGGTGTAGAAGTCCTCGTAGATCGCCTTGAGAAATTCCTGTTTCTCCGCCGCCGAAATCGCGCCCGCCGCCGTCCGCCGAATCGCGGTGTAATAGGGTTCCAGCCGGATCAGCAGGTTGCGGCGGGTCTCGCCGCGCAGAAAGGCGCTTTCCAGGTCGGTCAGGGTGCAGGCCAAGTGATTGGCCCGGTGAAATTCGCTGACCGGGAAAATGTCGCGGAAAATCTGTTCGGTCAGGATGTGCTGAATCAGCATTTCCCGCGCCTGCCCGGGCGTCACCCGCCCGCCGATGGTGTGCTGACATTGGGCGAGAAACGCGGCGAACCGCTGTTGAAACGCCGTCTCATGGGCCAGCGCCCCGGTCAACAAGTCATTCAGTGCCGCAATGACCGTCGGCAGTTCGGCGCGGAACCGGGCGACAGCTTGGTCGAAATGCGCCACTTCCGGCGGGCGAAAGGCGAAAAAACCGTCGAGCAGGCGATTCAGCGCCGGGCCATCGCTGGTCGCCGCGCGCAATACCTCCTGACCGTTCTGGATCAACACCGCCGTGCGGGTGTCCTCGAACAGGATATTGGTAGTGGGATAGCCCTTGGCGAGCTTGGCGGCGATTTCCTGGTCCAAAGCGTCGCTGGAATCCTTGGCTTCCCACCAGCCATGCACCAGCCGCACCCGATCCAGCAGCGCGCCGTCGGGCCGCAGCGTTTTGCCCGTCGGGGTCGGGAACGGATGTTGTTGCGACAGGACGAGTTGATGCTCGACCGCACGGGCTTTGAGCAGGCCGGCAAAAGCCTGCGACAATGCGCCTTCGTGCTCGGCGCCCGCCACCCGCCGCAGGGCGTCCAACTCGCGCCAATACGCTTCAATGTCGTGCATGGCCGTCATCAGAGTCTCCCGCTTACGCCCGTTCCACCGGAAACGCCAGCACCTCCGCCAGCGCTGTTTTGCCCGCCGCCAGCATCGCCAGCCGGTCGAAACCCAGCGCCACCCCGGCGCAGTCCGGCAAACCCGCTTCCAGCGCCGCCAGCAGATTTTCGTCCACGGGCATGACCGGCAGGCCCAGCGCCTGCCGCGCCGCGTTTTCCGCCTCGAACCGGCGGCGCTGTTCGCCGGCGTCGCCCAGTTCGTGAAAGCCGTTGGCCAGTTCGACGCCGTTCAGGTACAACTCGAAACGCTCGCCGACGAGCGGGTCATCAGGCCGCAGCCGCGCCAGCGCCGCCTGCGAAGCCGGATAGTCGTATACGAACGTCAGCCGCCCCATTCCCAGATGCGGCTCGATGCCATGGGTCAGCAACAAATCCAGCCAGGGATCGGCATCGTCCGCCGGCATTCCCGGCGGAATCGGCACGCCCCGCGCCCCGGCGCACGCCGCCAG
>CALMNY010000044.1 GCA_937872125.1 uncultured Candidatus Competibacteraceae bacterium
CGAAATCGGCGTCCGTGCAGTCGTGGTGGCGGGCTGGGCGGTGCGGGACGACGCGGCCAAACACTTTGCCGAGGTCTTCTACCGGAGCCTCTTGCGCGAGCAATTAGCTTTTGGCAGAGCCATTTACGAGGCGCGCTGCCAGACCTACCAGAAATTCTCCGATTGCAATACCTGGGGAGCTTTCCAAGCCTACGGCGATCCCAGTTTTGCAATCGATCCCGGTAGTCGTAAGGACCTCGGCGACCATGACCGGAAACCGGTGACGCCGGCGGAACTGGTCGCCCGCATCAATCAACTGAAGGAAGAACTGGCGTGGGTGAAGAAAACTGATAAAAAGTCAGTTCAGGAACAGTCGGCGCGACAACTCAAAGCCCTGCTGAAAACCACTGCCACGGATTGGCTGGATCTGCCCGAGGTCCTGTACGCGCTGGGCCGCTTTTATGCCGAATCCGGCGATTTTAAACCCGCGGTCGAGTACTACGAGAAAACGATTGCCATCGAAGACAAACGTGGGCAGGCGCCGGTTGTCGCAATCGAACAAGTGGCGAATCTGGAGGCCCGCCAGGGCGAGAAAATGAAGGATGCAAGCCTTGTTCGCCGGGGGATCGAGCGTTTGCACGGTTTGCTGCGCGCGGCGGGCGGGGTGGGTGGGGTCAGCATCAACAGCGAACGTTGCGCGCTGCTCGGCAGCGCCTACAAGCGGCTCGCCATGCTGCTTGAACCGTGGGATTCCGACGCCGGAACCGGGGATCAGCCGATGGGCGTCCAGCAGGCGCTCGAACAGGCCGCGCGCTGGTATGAGAAGGGCGAAGGTCATCCGAACCAATCGGGTTTCAGCCCCTACTGTGCGCAGAACCGGCTGGCATTGCAGGCCGTCCTGGGCAATACCAAGCTGGAAGAGGCGGCGCTGGCGTTGCAAGCCGGTGAGATGGCCCGGCAGCGTTATGCCCACTCGCGCGACTACTTCGATCTGATCATGGCGGCCGACGGGATGCTGATTGGCCGGCTCATGGATGGCAGCCTGTCAGCCCGCCCCGGCGATGCGGAGCGCGAGATTCTGGGCTGCTACCGCGACATCCGCGAGCGATTGCCGGAAACGGAAAGGAAGCTGGACTCGGTTGTGGATCAAATCAGATTGTTGGCGACGTTCATCGAGAAGCGGCCAGCGGCCGAAGCGGGGGCGGAAGAGCCGGCAAAACTTGCCGAACGGCTGCAACGCATCGCCGACCTGCTGGAAGGCAAACAGGAGGCGCCAGACCGGAAGCAGCCAACCGCTCCCGCGCCCTCGTCGCCAGGCTCGACCGCCGGAGAGTCCCAGCAGGTCAGTCCAGTCGCCGAAGCCGATGTTTCGTCAGGTGGTCCGACCCGCGTCGAAGAGAGTCTGGGCGAACATCCGACCGGTTCGTCGGCAAAGGCCCGAAAGAAACGGCCGGAATAAGGAGGGTTTCCATCAGAAGCAGAGCTTGTTCGTGCGTAATACCGTTTCCCGATAGATTTTGTCTTTTTCAGATCAAAAACTACCCCGTTCGTCATACCCGCGAAAGCGGGTATCCCGTTTTTCAGCGGCTGCCTGGATTCCCGCCTTCGCGGGAATGACGAAAACCTATTGAGAATTGGTATAACAACATGATTGCGATCAACAACGCTGGCTCAACACACGGAGTTAATCAAGATGAACAAATTGATCCTGGCAGTTCCCTTCCTCCTGAGCGGCCTGGGGGGCTGCACCACCCTGGGGCCTATTGGCGAGCGTCCGGGCTATCTTTCCGACGAGGCGGTTCTGGAAAGAGCCTCGGCGGGGCCGCTGCAAACCACCCGCGCTCAGGCCATCACCGATAACGACGAGGCGTTTCAGAGCAAGCTCGCTCTGGTCGAAAGCGCCCGGCAGT
>CALMNY010000045.1 GCA_937872125.1 uncultured Candidatus Competibacteraceae bacterium
ACGCCCAGTCCGACATCTATCACGGCGAGTGGAGCGCCCGCATCGACCGGGTCCGGATAGTACAGCGACCACTGCACCGCATCGAGCGGATTGAGCAGGACGGTCTTGCGCGGCGCCTGACCGAGTTGGACGGTGGCCTGTTCGCTGGCCGCCACCAGCACGCGGCCTTGCGGGTTGCTGAATTCGACCAGGCCGCTGAGCACGGCCAGTCGAGCCGCGTCGCCCGGCTCGACTGCGAGGGTGAATTCGGTGCCTCGGATGGAGGCGGTGGCCGGGACGGTCTGGAGGTCCAGCGGTTCGCCGCTGTTGCGCACCCAAACTTCGCCGTTCAACACCCGTAACACGCTTCGCAGCGCTTCAGCGGCGGTGGGCAGGAGGCCTTCGGGCGGGGGAGTGGTAACCCGTTTGAGTTCCAGCCGGCTGTTGGCGTTGAGTTTGAGTTGAGTGCCGTTGGTCAGCAGGATCGCGACCCGGCTGCCCTCCTGGGTCCGCACTGCTTCGCCGGCAGCGAGCGCGTCGCCCTCGTCCACCGGTTGCCAGCGCCCGTCGCGCCAGACCTCGGCGCGGCCCAGCACGCTGATCAGGCGACCCGCTTCCTCCGCCAGCGCGGGGCAGACGGGAAACAGCAGAATGAAAAGCAGGAGAAAGAGTGAAATCAGCCAGGTTCTTGGCAAGAAATTCTTCACAGGATCAAAAGCCTGATTCACTACAATGGTTGAAGAACCACCGCGCTCCGCTACGGGCGGGGAGGCCAGAGGCAGGGGCGAAGCGCGGCGGGGTCTGGCGGGCTTAGGTGATTTCCTGGAAAGATTATACCTGTAGGACCCGTAGGGACACGGCGCCGCCGTGTCCCTACAGAGGTCGGCCTGGTAAGGTCTTTTATGGAAATCGCCTTACTTGGCGCTCTTGGCTTCCAGTTCCGCGGCGGTCAGCTTGTCGTCGTAGACGCCGGCGGCGACCTGATAGTTGCCAACGGTCAGAATGTAGGCGACCTTGCGATGATGACTGCCTTCGGGGGTGCCGGGCTTGGTCCACATGTACTCGACCCAACCGCCGTGTTCCTTCTTCGCGGCGGCGCAGAGTGCCGACCCAAATTCCTGGCCGGTGGCTTTATCCTTGAGTTCCGTCACTTTGATACCTTTGACCTTCTCGCTCGGATGAGCCTTCACCGTGCCGGCGGTGCAATCCAGCGCGAACACATAGGTATCCTTCCAAGCCCACTTGCCGTCCTTCTTATCGAATTCAGACAACGTGGCGTCGGCGCTCGCCTTCACGGCGGCAGCGGCTTCCTTGACCTTGACGACCACTTCATCGGCGGTCGCGGCATCGGCGGCCCACGCGCCGGCGGACAAACCCATTGCACACAAAGCGGCCACGCCCATCAGCAACTGTTTCTTCATCCTCAACCTCCTTTCATGGTTTTGATTTAGGTTCCGCAGCCCCAGAAGAGCGGCGTCCATAAACTCTAGATGCTGAATCCAGGGGGAGCAAGGCGCAGCGCATAAAATGGTTATCCATAACACCATCGCCCGTCTTCGCTAGACCTTCCGCATTTTCCGCATTTTCCGTGTCTTCCGTGTTTTCCGTGGACCGTGTTTTCCGTGGACCGTGTTTTCCGTGGACCGTGTTTTCCGTGGACCAAGGCTACACCTCCGCCAGATTGCCCTTCTCCTCCAACCAGTTCTTCCGATCCCCCGCCCGTTTCTTCGCCAGCAACATGTCCATCAGCGCCAGCGCATCATCGCCAGCCTCAAGCGTCAGTTGCACCAACCGGCGGGTAGCGGGGTCCATCGTCGTTTCCCGCAATTGCAGCGGATTCATCTCGCCCAGGCCCTTGAAGCGGGTGACATTGACCTTGCCCTTCTTCTTTTCGGCGGCGATGCGGTCGAGAATGCCCTGTTTCTCGGCCTCATCCAGCGCGTAAAACACCTCCTTGCCGACATCCACCCGAAACAGCGGCGGCATGGCGACATGGACATGGCCCGCTTCCACCAGCGGCCGGAAATGACGCACGAACAGCGCGCACAGCAAGGTCGCGATGTGCAGGCCGTCGGAATCGGCGTCGGCGAGGATGCAGATCTTGCCGTAGCGCAGCCCGTTCAATTCCCCGGAACCGGGGTCCACGCCGATGGCCACCGCAATGTTATGAACTTCCTGCGAGGCCATGACCTCGGCGGAATCCACCTCCCAAGTGTTGAGAATTTTGCCGCGCAACGGCAGCACCGCCTGAAACTCGCGATTGCGGGCCTGCTTGGTGGAGCCGCCGGCGGAGTCGCCTTCAACCAGGAACAGTTCGGTGCGCGCCAAATCCTGCGCGGTGCAATCGGTCAGCTTGCCGGGCAGTGCCGGGCCGCTGGTCACCTGCTTGCGCACCACCTTGCGGCTGGCCCGCAAGCGTTTTTGCGCATTCGCCAGCGCCAGTTGGGCGATCCGCTCGCCCATTTCGGGATGCTGGTTCAGCCACAGGCTGAGCGTGTCCTTGACCACCCCGGCCACGAACACCGCGCACTCGCGCGAGGACAGCCGCTCCTTGGTCTGGCCGGAGAACTGCGGGTCCTGCATCTTGACCGACAGCACATAACAGCAGCCGTCCCAGACATCTTCCGGCGCGATGCGCAGCCCGCGCGGCATCAGGTTGCGAAACTCGCAGAACTCGCGCACCGCGTCGGTCAACCCGCCACGCAGACCATTAACATGCGTGCCGCCCAAGGGGGTTGGAATCAGGTTGACGTAGCTTTCGGCGATGGGTTCGCCGCCCTCCGGCAGCCAGGTCAACGCCCAGTCCGCCGCTTCGCGCTCGCCGCCGACGTGGCCGACGAACGGCGGATCGGGCAGCAGCGGCGTCCGGCCCAGCGCCTCCTTCAGATAATCAGTGAAGCCATCCTCGTAATGCCAGGCGATCTGTTCGCCGGTCGCTTCGTCGGTGAACGCGACTTTCAGCCCCGGACACAGCACCGCCTTGGCGCGCAACACGTGCTTGAGCCGGGGCACGGAAAACTTGGGCGAATCGAAATAGCGCGGGTCCGGCCAGAACCGCAGGGTGGTGCCGGTCGCGCGGCGCGGCGCGGTGCCGATCTCTTCCAGATCGGACGCCTTGTCGCCGCCGGCGAAGGCCATGTTGTACTCCTTGCCGTTGCGCTTGACCCAGACTTCGAGATGACTGGACAGCGCGTTCACTACCGACACGCCGACCCCGTGCAGGCCGCCGGCGAAGCGGTAGTTGCGGTCGGAGAACTTGCCGCCGGCGTGCAGGCGGGTCAGGATCAGTTCGACGCCGGGAATGCCCTCTTCGGGGTGCAGGTCCACCGGCATCCCGCGCCCATCGTCGGCCACCGACAACGAACCGTCGGCGTGCAGAATCACCTTCACAACCGTGGCGTAGCCGGCAAGCGCTTCGTCCACGCTGTTGTCAATCACTTCCTGAGCCAGGTGATTAGGCCGGCTGGTGTCGGTATACATTCCCGGCCGCTTGCGAACCGGGTCCAGGCCGCTGAGGACTTCAATCGCAGCAGCGTCGTAGGTCGTAGCATTCATGCGGAATCACTGGGATTGCCAATTTGGGCGCGTACCCTAGCGAACCGGCGGGGCGGCGTCCAGAGCGAGGATTGGATCAGGGACCGGGGACCGATGAAGGTCATCTCCATCCGGCGTGCGGCTTGCTTCATAATTCACTCTCTATCCTGCTTGTGAGAACCTCAACCATGTCCCAAATCGCTTTCATCACCGGCGTCACCTCCGGTTTCGGCGCCGCCTGCGCTCGCCAGTTCGCCGCTCACGGCTGGCATTTGATCGTCTGTGGCCGCCGCCAGGATCGTTTGGAAGCCCTGCGCGCCGAACTGGCTGCGACCGTCCCGGTCCACGCTGTTGCACTCGACGTGCGCGACGAAGCGGCGGTAAACGCCGCCGTCGCTGCGCTGCCCGCCGACTTCGCCGAGGTGGATCTGCTGGTGAACAACGCCGGACTGGCGCTCGGCCTGGAACCGGCCCATCAGTGTCCCATGGACGACTGGCAACGCATGGTGGACACCAACATCAAGGGCCTGCTGTATTGCACTCGCGCCATTCTGCCGGGCATGGTCGCCCGCAACCGGGGGCACATCGTCAACATCGGCTCGGTGGCCGGCAACCATCCCTATCCCGGCGGCAACGTCTACGGCGCGACCAAAGCGTTCGTCCGTCAGTTTTCGCTCAACCTGCGCGCCGACCTGCTGGGCACGCGGGTGCGCGTGACCAACATCGAGCCGGGGATGGCGGAAACCGAATTTTCGCTGGTGCGGTTCAAGGGGGAAAGCGGCCCGTCTGCCAAGGTCTACGCCGGAACCCAGCCGCTGCAAGCAGAGGATATCGCCGACATCGTGTACTGGACGGCAACCCGCCCGGCTCACGTTAACATCAATACGCTGGAAGTGATGCCGGTATGCCAGGCCTTCGCGCCGTTCGCCATCAGCCGCACGGGTTGAACGGGCGGGTTACTTCTCGTTTTGCACCGGGTTTTGGCGGAGCGCAGACGACGCCACGGCTGATGCCGAAGAAGACGCTCCCCGCCGCTCGACGGTCTGGGTCTTGACCGACGCTACAGGGTGCTCGAGGCGTTTCCAGAGGCGGCTCGTCAGCCCGTAGTACAGCCAGAACAGCGCCAGGAACGCATAGAATTGCAGATACTCAGGCACACCCAGGCCGTGGGCGGCAACGCCTACAGCACCGATGCTTAAAGCCGCAATCAGCAGCAGAGCCGTAGCCCGGCCATCCGTTAACCCGCAACCCAGCAACAGGTGATGCGCATGCCGGCGGTCGGCGGCGAATGGATGATGACCGATGCGGATACGGCGGATCATCACCGCAATCGTGTCCATCAGCGGCAGCGCCAGGAGCCAGACCGCCGTCATTGGCGTCATCACCGCCTCCTGACCCTGGGACAGATGCACCAGGAACCAGGCCAGGACAAAACCCAGCATGGTGCTGCCGGCGTCGCCCATGAACACGCTGGCGCGCGCCCGCCAGGGATGGCGCAGGTTGAAACAGAGAAACCCGGCAATGACCAGGACGAGCGTTAACAGCGCATTGCTGTCGTCGGCGTGCGCAGACGACGCCATTTGCAACAGAACGACCAGCCAGCCGGCGGCGATCAGCGCCAAGCCGCCGGCCAGACCGTCGAGACCATCGCTCATATTGAAGGCGTTGATCACCCCCACGACGCCAAACACGGTAACCGCCAGCGCGATGCCTCCGCCCAGAATCACGTCGCCCAGCCCGAACAGGTCGCCGAGGCTGTCCAGGACGACCCCGCCCCCAAGCGCCATCACCAGAACCGCCCCGCCCTGAAAGACAAAACGAATGATGGGACGGATGGCGCGGAGATCATCATAGAGGCCGATCAGGGTCAGCAAAACCATGGCGACCAGCAAGGCCTGGTAGGAGTGAGGCGGTTCCGGCAGCGCCAGCAGGCTCAGGCTATAGGCGACGCACATCGCTACTCCGCCCACCAGAGGTACAGGCGTCCGATGGTGCTTGCGACTGGAGGGATGATCCACCCAGCCCCAGGCTCGCGCCGGATGGATCAGCAGGGCGATCATCCCCACACAGAACCCAAAGGACAGCAGTAGTGGGCTAATATCTTGAATCATCAATTCTACATCCTTGATTAACCAGGCTCATTAACCGTGAAATATTATCTTTTAAATTACAATCAATCCACCTTTCGCGGCCAGCACTCTGGCCGCAGTGGTGCTTAGGTGATTTCTCGCTAAGGATTATACCTGTGGGGCCTGTAGGGACACGGCGCCGCCGTGTCCCTACGAGTAACCTGCCTGGTAAGGTCTTTTATGGAAATTGCCTTACTCCTGGGCGGGTTCCCCAGCGCCATCATCCGGCTCCAGCGGGATCTCGTTCTCGATCGCGCCATCTTCCGCCCCCGCTCCACCCTCCAGCGGAATTTCCTGACCGTTTACCAACAGCTTGCCGCCTTCGAAGCGCGCACTGGACTGATACT
>CALMNY010000046.1 GCA_937872125.1 uncultured Candidatus Competibacteraceae bacterium
CGCCGCGCCAGCCCGCGCGCCGCCGCGCCGTCGCGGAACTCGTCAATGTATTTCATGGCGGCTGCCTCCCCAGGTCGGCGCGTGTGGTTCGACGGCATAACCCAGTCCACGCAGTTCCGCCGCCAAACACTCGACCGCCTGCCCGACCACCCCCGCTACTGCGGGCGACAGTTCCAGGCCCAGGCCCAAATCGGCAGGGACGATGCCGATCAGGATCAGTGTGGCGGGCGCTTCGCCGGTGAGCGTCAGCGTCGCCAGCAAATCGCTCAAACCCAGTTGGTGCGGCGAGTAGCGCGTCTGAAACAGCGCTGGCACCTGATCGCCAGCGAGTTTCACCATCGAACCCGGCGGCCCGCCGGTTCGCACCGCATCGCAGATCAGCAGATGCGCGCAACCGGCCAGGGTGTCCAGCAAATCCATGCCCGCCGTGCCGCCATCCACCACCTCGACGCTGGCTGGCAGAACGTAGCGTTCGGCCAGCGCCTCGACCACCCGCACCCCGACCCCTTCGTCGCGGAGCAGGATATTGCCGAGGCCCAGCACCAGCGTCCTCATTCAAACGACCTGAACCCGAACGCGGGTCTGGCGCTCGGCGTCCAGCAGATGCACCGCGCAGGCGATGCAGGGATCGAAGGAATGGATCGTGCGCAGCACCTCCAGCGGCTGCTCGGGATTAGCGACCGGGTTGTCCAGCAACGCGGCTTCATATGGCCCCGGCGCGTCGGCGTTGTCGCGCGGGCTGGCGTTCCACGTGCTCGGCACCACCGCCTGATAGTTCCTGATCTTGCCGTTCTCGATCACAGTCCAGTGCGACAACACCCCGCGCGGCGCTTCGTGATAACCGAAACCGCGAATCTCGCCCTTGGGAAACACCGGACGGTTGAAGGTGGCGAAATCACCCTTGGCGATGTTGTCGATCAGTAGCTGCCATTGATTTTGCAGCGATTCCAGCAGCACCGCGCACCGCACCGCCCGGGCGGCGATGCGGCCGATGGTCGAATGCAGCGCCTCCACCGGAATCTGGCTCCCCGCCACCGTGCTGGCGATTTGCAGCACCCGGTTGAGATGGCGCTGGGTCGGTTCGTGGCCGGCAGCGACCATGGCCAGCACGTTCGCCAGCGGCCCGACCTGCATCCGCTGGCCGTGGAAACCGGGTGCCTTGATCCAGGAATACTTGCCGTTGTCCTGGAACTCGGTGTGCTGTGGATTCGTCTGGCCTTCGTAGGGATGCCGCGCCTGGTCGTCACCCTTGTAGTCATACCAGGCGTGCTTGACGCTCTCCTTGACCCCATCACGGAAATAGTCGTCCTGATAGCTGGTGATCGGTTTGAACGTCGCCAGATCACCCTGGGCGATGTAGCCACCGGGCAACTCGAACCGGGTGCCCCTGGTGTCCAGCGGCAGATCGGGCACCGACAGGTAATCGGTGATGCCCGCCCCGTATTTCGTCCAGTCGGCGTACAGCGCGCCGACCGCCGCCACGTCGGGAATCATCGCCTGGTTGACGAACTCGCCGAGCTGGTCGATTTCCGCCTTGATGGCGAACAGCCGCTCCAGGGTCAGGGTGGATTGGCTGTCCGGGTTGATCGGGTTGGCCACGCCGCCGACGGCCAGATTCTGAATGTGCGGCGTCTTGCCGCCCAGAATGGCGACGATCCGGTTGGCGATCCGCTGGTATTCCAGCGCGTGGAAATAATGCGTCGCGGCCAGCAGGTTGACCTCCGGCGGCAATTTCATCGCCGGGTGGCCCCAGTAACCGCTGGCGAACACGCCCAGTTGCCCCGTGCCGACGAACGCCTTGAGCTTGTCCTGAATCTGGCGGATCTCCTGGACGCCATTGCGCCGATAGTCGGACAGGGTCGCGCCCAGCTTAGCCGCCGCGACGGGATCGGCGGACAGCGCCGAAACGATGTCCACCCAGTCCAGCGCCGCCAGTTGATAGAAATGCACGATGTGATCGTGGATGCCGTGCGCCGTGATGATCAGATTGCGGATGTACTGGGCGTTGAGCGGCACTTCCAGATTCAGGGCGTTTTCGACCGCACGAACCGAGACAATGGCGTGGACCGTGGTGCACACGCCGCAGATGCGCTGGGTGAACACCCAGGCGTCGCGCGGATCGCGGCCCTGCAGGATGACCTCAATGCCGCGCCACATCTGCCCCGACGACCAGGCTTTGCTCACCTTGCCGTTTTCCACCTCGCAGTCAATCCGCAGATGGCCTTCGATACGGGTGATGGGATCAATACTGATTCGAGTCACGATGGCCTCCCATGGGATTGAGCGGTGTGGTCCTGCAACACGGGCAACGTCTTGATGAAGAGCAGATACAGCATGATTTCCAGGCAGATGACGCCGATGGTCACTATTAGCTCCGGGGCGGAGGGAAAATAGGTCCAGCCGTTACCCGGCTGTACGGCCATCAGATAGGAGTTGAGTCGGTACAGCGAACCGGCGGCCAGCAGGCTAACTGCCCCCAGGAACTGCCAGCGCTGGCTGGCGCGGCGGCGCGAGAGGAGCACGAAGATGGGCGCCAGGAACAGTACGGTTTCGATCAGGAACAGGTTGCCGTCCCAGTCGCCGGCGAAGGCCAGACCCAGATGGCCGCGATAGGCCAGATCGCCCCAGCGCAGCACCAGGAAGCCCACCAGCAGGCCAGCAGCGACCCGCGACAACCGCGCGAACAAGGCCACCTCCGATGGGGTCTTGAATGCTCGATTCACCAGAGTGGCTTCCAGCATCACTACGGCGTAGCCCATGGCCAGCGCCGAAATCAGATACAGCAGCGGCAGCCAGATCGTGTTCCACAACGGCGACAGCTTGTAGCCCAGGATCAACAGCACCGAACCCAGCGAGGACTGGTGCATGGTTGGCAACAGCACCCCGACTGCGACCAGCACGTACATGTATCGCTTCAGGAAAGCCTGCAACTTATCGAGCCTGTACCGTTGCTTGAACTCAGATGGCATCCGCTCCAGAAACGCTGGCCAGAATTCCAGCCACAGCACGGTGATGTAGGCCATCACACACAGCGCCACCTCGAAGATCACCGAATTGGGCTGGGCGTACCATGGCAGCAGCAGGTTGAAGGCGTTCCAGTAGCGCCCCAGATCGATCATCACCGCGAGACCGGCGAGGGTGTAGCCGAACACGCCGCCGAGCAGGGCGGGCCGCATCAGCGGATGGTAGGCCTTGCGGTTGAAGATGTAGATCAGCAACGCCATGGCGAACCCGCCGCAGCCGAAGGCGGTGCCGATCACCACATCCAGCACCACCCAGGTGCCGATGGGATAGCCGTTGCTCATGTTCGATACGTCGCCCATGCCAAATAGAAAGCGGCGCAGGATGAAATAGGCTGCGATCGCCAGGAAAAGACTGAGAAT
>CALMNY010000047.1 GCA_937872125.1 uncultured Candidatus Competibacteraceae bacterium
CCTGGAGCAGGCCCTGCTGACCGAGTGCCGCCTGTACGGCCGGCAAGTCGTTCTGGGTCAGCGGAATCCGCAGCGACAGGGCAGCGTTGGCCTGATGGCGCAGATCGTTCAGATAGACGACCGCATCGTCCTCGCGCTGGACCAGGAGCGTCTCGGCGCTGCGGCTGGGCATGGGCCAGGACTGGATCAGGGGATACAAATAGGCCGCCGCGTCGTTCCGCAACACCAGCGCGGCCAGCGGACGTCCCTCGGCATCAGGCGCGGGCGCGACCACGTCCAGATAGATACGACCGCTGGGAGCGCGATGGAAGTCGGCGAACGCCGCGCTACCCTTGGCAAGGGCCGCCGCGATGGCTTGTCGGGTGGTGGAATCAACCGGCTCAGGGTTGTCGTTGGCGGCCAGCAGGAGGTTCCCGTCCGGATCAAGCAGCAGCACGTCCGCATAGCCATGCGCTTCCTGTTCGATCTGCAATCGCCGCCGCCAGTCAGCCTTCAGCTTGGGATCTTCAGGGGTCTTGCGCCACTCCGCCAGCGCCTGTCGAAAGAACGGACTCGCTTCGGACCGGTGGGCGTCGGCCAGACGCTCCTGCCGCCATGCGCCAATCTGACTGGCTTTCAGTTCGCCGATGGCGGCGATGTCCTGGTACTTGTCCTGGAGGATGCGTTCCGCTTCGCCGCGATAATACTTGTAGCCCCCGACCAGCAGCGCCAGGGTGATTAGGACGAAGACCACCGTTACGATTCGGCGGTAGGAGCCAGCGTGCGAAGCGCCATCAATCATGCGGTTTTCAATTCCCCAGCTATGGCTGAGCCGCGCCAGAAAGCGGCCGCTCTACGGTTCAGATAGGATCGCTCTATTTCGAGTTCCCTCCCATCCATTGATTGCCTACAAGTTTAGTAGGAAATATCCTGCTGACACCAAGCCCATTATTCATCCCAATTCTCAGTAGATTTTACTGGGTAAGATGGATCAGCGCAGCGCAATCCATCCTGATGGAAGAGTCCTGAAAAAGCACTATGCCTGGATGGAAGATGTAAACGGGATCGTCAGCGATTGCAGCGCCCGTTCCGCTGCCCGCACGCCGCGATAATTGGCTTCCTCGAACACGGAATAGCCGCTTAGATCGGCATGGGCGAACAGCACCCGGTCTTGACCCTGGAGCAACTGCTGGCGGGCTTCGCCCCAGACGAAACCGGGACGCGGTCGGACCATGGCGTGCCCCCAGCGAACCAGGTCCAGGCGGGTGACCTGTTCCCGAATGTCGGGATGCGGCCGGGACAGATCGTGCAAAATCGTTTCCGCCCACACCGCCCACGGCGTTGTCAGCAAGCGTTGCCGTTCCTGTTGCGGCGGCCCACTGCTGAGGGCATGGTACCAGGTGAACACGGTCTGATCCTGGTGCGCCGCCAAATGTTGATGCGTGGCGACCACATAACCCAGCGCATCGCTATCATACAGCACGTTATCCCAGGAGAGCGGCGCACCCCGGCGCTCCTCGGGAAAGCCGCGCAGGCTGAGATTGGCTACCAGCCAGGGCGCGTACTCGAATGCGCCAATCGCCGCGCTCCGTTCGGGCGACAGTTCCCGAAACACTTTGCGAGCCTGAAACACCGGGGCGGCCCAGATCACGATGCGCGCCAGCCGCCGCACCGAGCGGTTCTCATCCGCGTGCCAGGCATCCACCAGCACCGCCCGATCAAGTTCCGACAGCCGCCAAACCAGGGCGTTGGTGATCAGATGCGGCGCCAGCCGTTCCCGCAGCTTGTTCACCAGCCAGCCGTTGCCTTCCGGCCAGGTCAGCACATCATCGCTGCCCGCATCGCGGGCCAAGGCGTCGCGGCTGGCGAAATAGTGAATGCCCATCCACGCCGAGGTTTCATCCGAGCGGCAGCCGTCGTCATCGCGGCAGGCGTAGTTGACGTACCAGTGCAATGGCTCCGAATCCAGCCCATGTTGCAGCAGGAAATCACGCATGGATAAGCGATCCAGCGCCAGCAGGTCGGGATCGCGGGCGCTGAAATCGCCGGGAATGGCGAACGCCTTGCGCCCATCCGCGCCGCGCCGGCGCTGAAAAGTCTCCATCAGGTCATGAAAGCGGCGGTACTGGTCCAAATCCCGTGGCCGAACGCCGACCTGGGGCCACAGACCATCATGCCAGACTCCATGCGCGTACAGCCGTTCCTGGGGTGCGAAGTTGATGGCGCGCTCGTCGTAAACCGGCTCGATTGCGTAAGGATCGCCGCGCAGTATGCCGAAGTCGGCCAGCAACTCGCGCACCGCGCGGGATTCCTGCGTGGGGAAAGGCAGATAGTGCGCGCCCCAGGGATAAGCGGTAATGGCGTTTGCGCCGCTGCGGGCGTTACCGCCGACTTCCGGCTCCAGTTCCAGCAGCACGAAGTCGGTAAAGCCGGCTTGCTGCAACTTCCAGCCAGCGGACAAACCGGCAATGCCGCCGCCGACGATGACCACCGGGGTTTTCAGCGTCTCGGTCGCTTCGGGCAAGTCCATGGCCCACAGCCGGTGGCCGACGGCATCGGACGGGCCGAGGATATCGCCGGCGGGCAGCGGCGGCGTTTGGGGCGAACGCCGTTGTCGCCAGGCATAAGCGCCGCCGGCCGTGGCGGTGGCGGCAACCCCGAGCGAGCGCAGAAATTGGCGGCGGTTCATTGAGACGACAGAGCGCCTCCCGCTAATCTGCGTTCAGGCATTGATTGCCTTGGAATGCGCGATTTTGAATAGCGGCTCCGGGGCGGAAAAACCGTAGTGTATCCGCGCGCCCGGCGTGGGCAGGTGCTGCTGGACCGCCGCATAGCGTTGCCACAGCGCGAACCCGCCGCCGGCCAGCAGCGCCGCCAGCAGGATGGCCAGGGCGATCTTCCACGGGCTGTAGGGCCGTTCGCCCTGCACCTCGCCAGTACGGCCGTTGACCACGAACCGATAAATCTTGTCGCGGAAGCGGAACGCCGACATCCACACCGGCAGCAGGATATGCTTGAAAGAGACATCACCGTAGCGGGTATCGGCTGCGTGAATGCGCTGATGGTCGCCGCCGATGTCGCGCTCAATGTCGCGGCGGATGATAGGCGCCATGAGTTCCCGGGCGCGCTCGAAGCCTTGCTCCAGATTGATCTGATACATCTCGCTGCGAAAGCCGCTCAAGTACTCTTCCTGATACGGCGTCAGATGCGCCAGATCCCAGGGTTCCAGCCGCTCGGTCACATCCCGTGGCAACGAGCCGCTGGCCAGCACCAGCACGTCGTCGAAAAAGCGCGCGACCGTGCCCGCCGTCGGGGTCCAGCGGGTCCGGGTCACCAGGCGGGTGCGTTCCACCTCTTTGCCGTCTTCGATGGCGCGGTAGGTCTCCTGAACCTGGTAATCATCACCCCGTTCCCCCTCGTAGGTCGTGGTGGTTTCGGCGTCGTAAGTCCAGTAGGGCACGTACAGACCGGCCAGCGTGGCGTCATTGCGGGCATAATCCTTCAGCCCGCTGGGCGCGAACCACCGTTTGCCGAGCCAGGTTCGGAACGCCGCGCGGGCCTGATCGCGGGTGATTTTGAAGGGCAGCAGAGCCTGAACCTGCAACTGGCGATGCTGTTCGGTTTTCGCTACCGCCGGCGCGCCGCAGAACGGGCACAGCCCAGCATGGGTGCTGGTGTCGAAGCTGAACGACGCGCCGCAGGAATCGCAGTGGATGACCAGATTGTCGCTGACCGGCGCCGTGCTGGCCAGTTCGCGCAGCGCGCGCCGGAAATCCTGTTCCAGGATCGGCCCGTTGGCGGCAACGATGGAATTCTCGTGGCCGCAGTGGGTACAGCGCAAGGTGTCCACCCCAGGCGCGTAGGCGAGTGAAGCACCGCATTGCGCGCATGGGAAACGACGGGGTTCCGGATTGCCAGTGGGAGAAGAGAATCCGGGTTCTGGTTGCATGGTCGGCGCTCCAAGACGATTTTTCGGGGAGTCTAGCAGGTTTGACGCTGAGTTCCCCGGTACTGGCGTTTACCGCTTCCGGTCCAGCACCGCCGCGCCGCCCAGTTCGCCCAGGGTCGCTTTTTCCAGATCCGTCCACAGCGTGCCAGGGCCGGCGTGCATAATATTGACCCGCACATCCTTGTTCAGATTGTTGGCGAATTCCCATAGGGTGAACGCCGCTGGATCGCCGAACGCCGCTGCCTTGAGTTCAAAGCCCTTCGCTTTCTCGCCCTCCACCCAGGCTACCGTACTGGCCTGCGCCTGACCCAGTTTGCGCGTCTTGTCGGCCCGAACCAGCGCGGTCTGCTGATCTATTTCCGCTGTCTGCCGCACGGCTTCCGCTCGAAGCTGGGCCACCTGTTTTTCCTGATCGGCCAGAATTTCCGCCTTCAGTTTCTCGGTTTCCTGAGCCACCTGCTGGCGGCGCTGCTCGACCAGCCCCAACTCGGTATTGAGTTCCGCCTGTTTGCGGGCGGTGTTCTGCTTCTCCTTGTTGGTCAAATCCTGCTCGACGGCGATGCTCGACTGCTGGATCGGGTCGAGAATCTGTTCGGGCACGTTAACGTGGCGGATCAGGGCGTCGTGGATGACGATGCGCTTCTCTTCGATAGTCTTGGCCAGCGCCTCGGTCAGATCGTTCTGAAACTTCTCCCGCCCCTCGCCGACGATGAAATCCTTGGCCCGGTATGCCGATCCCTTCAACCGCGATACCGACAGAATCTGCGGCATGATGATCTTGTCCACCACCGCCGGCAGATCGCCGTAGCTCTGGTAAATCCAGGCGATGTGCTCCGGCAGGAACTCGAACTCGACCGTCATGTCCAGACTGATTTCAAAGCCATCGCGGGAGGGAAACTCGACAAACTGGTTCAGGCTCAACACGTTGCTGGCGTCCGCCGGCACCATCGGTTTCGGCGCGACCGGTGCGGCGGGCGCAGTGGGCGCAGCCTTTTTGGCTTGCGGAGCGCTCCGCAACATCCCGCTTTCCGTCCGGGCTTTATCGGCGGCAGCCGGTTCCTGCGCCCGCTGCTGGGCCAGATAATCCATCCGCTTTTCCATCTGCTCCGCCAGCGCCCGCTTTTGCAGGTTCTCCATCGCTACGTTCTGCGACGCCATTTGCCCCTTGGTGATCACCTCGCCACCGGTCTTGCCAAGCAGCGAAACCTGATTGACCCCGATTTCCAGCAAATCCACTTGCAGCTCCTTGGGATTCACGTAGTACAACCCCGGCTGCAAAATATCCCGCCGCACCCCCTTTTCGCCCGGACCGGCGAAGGCGCCGGGGGTGGTCTGCTGGCCGGACAGGCTGGTCACCACGCCGACATAACCGACCGGAATGCTGATGGCATCCACGATATCAATCTGGTAGCCGTAGGGATTCAGGCGATACTTGCCCGGCCCCAGCACCCCGCGCCAGATGCCTTTCTGGCCCGGCTCCGCCAGGAACTCGCCGGGCGGCAATTCAGCGCCGACCTTGGAGGTGACCACACCCACCTTGCCGGGCGGAATGGCGACGACCGGCATGATCCGGTGCTCGTATAACCAGGGATTGAGGAAATGCCGGCCCTCGCCGAGCACCTGTTCCTGAATGCCGCGCTGCCCCGGTTTGGCCAGAATTTGCCCCGGCGGCAAGGCGTCGCCGCTTTTGGCGGTGATGACCGCCATTTGGCCGGGCGCGACGTAGAACCGGCAGAAACCCCATTGCCAGATCAGCCAGCTTCCCGCCAGCACGGCGATCAGGCCGCCTGCAATTCCGACGATCCGACTCATGGCCTGGCCTCCTTCGGCAGATAGGGTTGAAACAGCCCGCCGAAACTGTCGGGCGCGTCGCTGCCGAGCAGCGAGACGATGCGCGGCCCCAGTTTCTGATAGAAGGTATACCGCGCCAGATTCAGGCCGGTCTTGAAAGCCCGCACCTGAGTGGCGAGAACGTCGGCTTGCGCCTTGTTGTTCAGCGCGATCACGTCGCGTTCAGCCTGCGCTTTGGCCAGGATCGCCTCGACCTGGGCGGCGGCGGCGGCGTTCTCCAGCTTGGCGACTTCCAGTTCCTGATTGGCCGCCGTCACTTTGACGGCCAAATCCTGCTGCGCCCGGATCACCGCCTGAATGCGGCTGGTTTCCGCCGCCACCTTTTCCTGGTTCTGCCGAGCCAGCATCTCCTGCCGGGTCAATTCCGCCAGCGAGCGGGCCTGCTCAATCTGCTGCTCGAACTTGCGGGCGTTCTGCACGCTCACCTCGCGGTCGCGGATGATGCTGGCGATGGCGTCCGGTGTCGCGATGTTGCGGATCAGCACCGACTTGATCGCCACGCCCCAACGCTGCGCATTTTCGCGCAAGTGCTGTTCCAGGTTGTCCTGAAACCGCTGGCGGGTTTCGCCAACGATGAAGTTGATCGCTGGATGTTTGCTGCCCTCGATCCGGCTGAAGCCGCGCGCCCGGGGCAGAATCAGCTTTTTCAGCACATCTTCCATGTCGCCGACCTGATGGGTGAGCAGCGCCGCGTGGTCGCGCTCGATACCGAATTCGATGGTGCCCTCCACCTGAACGTTGAAACCGTCCAGAGTTGAAAAACTGATGGCGTCCTCGCCGCCCAGCACGAAGCGCTGACTTTGCAGGGTCACCTCGACCACGCTGTAGAGATAGGGATTGAGGTAATAAGTGCCCGGATCGAGCACACTGGACACGACGCCTTTCAGGTTTTCGCCGACCAGGTAGGT
>CALMNY010000048.1 GCA_937872125.1 uncultured Candidatus Competibacteraceae bacterium
CCGCAGGTGATGAAGTATCTGGGCGGCGCCAACACCAAGACCGCCAAGCTGCAAATCGAAGACTTCAGCACCGCGCTGGACGCCTTCCGGCTCGACATGGGCCGCTATCCCACCAGCGCCGAAGGCTTGGCGGCGCTGGTTGTGCAACCTTCGGGCGCAACTCGGTGGAACGGCCCCTATCTGCGCAAGAACGTCATCCCCAAGGATCCCTGGGGCAACGAGTATCAGTACCGCGCGCCTGGCCAGCATGGTGCTTTTGATCTCTATTCACTGGGTGCCGACAACGCCGAGGGCGGCGACGGCGAGAATCAGGATGTGGTGGGCTGGCTGTAGCGCGAACGGGCGCACCAGTGGTGAAGCGGGTCCGGCAGCGGGGGTTTACCCTGCTGGAAATCCTGATGGTGCTGGTGATTGGCGTCCTGCTGGTGACGCTGGTTCCGCCGCTGCTGTCGGGTCTGAGCGGCGCCACTGAACTGCGTGGAGCGGCCCGGCAACTGGCCGCGGGCTTGCGCAGCGCCCGCAACGAGGCGATCACCCGCCAGCGCGAGGCGGTCTTGACACTGGATCTGGCCCAACATCGCTTCGGCGTGACCGGTGATCCACGAGTGATCAAGCTGCCGGACGGGTTGGCGCTCAAGCTCTACACCGCCCAAGCCGAGTTGATGGATGGCGCGACCGGCAACATCCGCTTCTTTCCCGATGGCAGTTCCACCGGGGGTCATATCACCGTCAGCGGCCCCAAGCTGGCCTATCAGGTGAATGTGGACTGGTTGACCGGCGCCATCGCCATTGTTGAACAGGAAGCGCGGCCGTGACCGCTCGAACCCGCCAGCATGGCTTTTCCCTGTTGGAGGTGCTGGTGGCGTTCGCCATTCTCAGCGTCTCGCTCGGCGTGTTGTTGCAAGCCTTCGCTACCGGTTTGCGCAATGCCGGTATGGCGGATGATTACACCCAAGCTACGTTGTACGCTGAATCCATTCTGGCCGCCTACGGCCGTGAACAGCCGCTCAGGGAAGGTGTGCGCGAAGGACCGATCAACGACCGGTTTGCCTGGCGCGGCGCGGTGAGCGCCTATGCCGAGAACATGCCGGACCCGGAAAAAACCCGGATGCGCGCCTGGCGCATCAGCGTTCAGGTGTTCTGGCGCGGCCTGGCGCAGACCCGCTCGGTGACGCTGGAAACCTTGCGACTGACGCCGCTCGAATCGCCGGAGGCGCGCTGATGACCGCCTGGCGCGACTCGCCTCGACCCCAGACCGGCTTCACCCTGCTGGAACTGGTCGTCGCCATCACCCTGATGGGTGTGGTGCTGGTGTTGCTGTACAGTGGTTTGCGCCTGGGGCTGAACGGCTGGGACGGCGGCGAGGCGCGCGCCGAGGCCACAAACCGGTTGCGCCTGGTGGAAGAATTCCTGCGGCGTCAGTTGGCGCAGTCCATGACTGTGTATCAAACCAACGACCGCCAGGCGAGCTGGCAGGAAAACCGGCAGGAGAACCCGCAGGAGAATGTCGTCGTGTTTACCGGCCAGACGGATCGCATCGAATTCGTAGCCCCGATGCTGGCCCAGTTGGGGCAGGGTGGACTGTACCGGGTGCGGATCGAGGTTGGCGATGGCCGGTTGTGGATCCGTTGGCGCCCGTATCTGCCTGCGGATCCGGATGCCGGCGAAGAACGGGAAACCGCCTTGCTGGAAAAGGTGTCCAGTGTCGAATGGGCCTATTTCGGCGCCGAGCGCGATGATGATCCCCAGCCGCAATGGCATTCCGCCTGGGCCCATGCGACGCGCCGCCCGAAGCTGGTGCGCCTGAATTTGACTGTACAGGGCACGCCTTGGCCGGACCTGGTGGTCGCCTTGAGTGAGGGGGCGCAATGATGGCGACCACCGGGGTCGAGAGACCGCTGACCAGTCCGCAGCGTGGCATGGTGCTGGTCATTGTGCTGTGGATCGTTACCTTGTTGGCGGTGATGGCCGGCGGTTTCGCCTACTCGATGCGGGTCGAAACCCGGCTGGCGACTACCGCCGTCGAACGGGCGCAGGCCCGCGCCCTGGCCGAGGCCGGAATGGCGTATGCCCTGGCCTGGCAACTGGACCCGGAGTTGCAAAAACAATGGCCGCCCAACGGCGATCCGCACGACTGGACGTTTGGCGGGGGGCGATTGCGGATTCAAGTCACCGATGCCAGCGGCCTGGTGGACTTGAACAACGCCAGGCCAGAAGTGCTCAAGGCGCTGTTGGCGGGAGTAGGGGTGGCGGCTGATGATCAGGACCGCCTGGCGGACGCCATCCAGGATTGGCGGGATTTCGATGATCAGCCATTGACCCATGGCGCGGAAAAAAACGAGTATCGCGCGGCGGGTCGTCCGGGGCCGAAGGACGCCAATTTTGACAGCGTGGATGAACTGGGACAGGTTTTAGGCGTGACCCGGGAACTGCACGAGCGGTTGGCCGGCGCCACGACAGTGTTTTCTCTCAGCGCCACTGTGAGTCCGGAGCTGGCGCCGGCGGCGGTGTTGCAGGCGCTGGGGCTGGACGAACGCACCATCGCCGATTATGTCACAGCGCGCGCCCGCACCGCTGCCGATGGATCCGCCGCGCCGCCGGTATCATTGGACGATAGTTCAGCGCTTTTCTCGTCGGGCGGACGATCAGGCGTTTATCATATCAAGGTCGCCGCTGAAACCGAGGGTGGAACAGTGATTGTCCTGGAGGCGGTTTTTAAAGGGCCAGGGGGGATGGTCGGGTGGGGTGCTGTCGCCGAACAGAGTCCACGGCTGGTAAGCTGGCGCGAGGGATGGTAGCAACGCTCCAGTTGATGGTGGATTTCGCTGCGCGCATCCACCCTGCAATTTTTCGCTTAACCCGCCCTATACAGGGCTAACAGTTTTTTGATTGGGAGTATGACTCGCAGGTGTCATCGCTTTCGCAGGTTCTGAAAATCAACCCGCGCGTGAGTTGGAGCGCGTTCTGGCGCTGGTGGCGGGAAGGGCTGTTGGCCTGGTTGCCGGCGGGCGTTCGCCGTTGGCTCGCCGGTTCAGCGCGGCGACTGGTGCTGACGGTGGAGAACGGCGCATGGGTGTTGACGCGCGAGGAAAGCGGACCAGCCAAGGAACTGGAGCGAATGGATCGGTCGGCGCCCGATTGGAAGGTGTTGGCCGGACGGTTTCGCACCGAGAAACCCCACGAATGGGTAGTGCGCTTTCCCGCCGGCCAGGCGCTGACCCGCGTACTCACTCTGCCTCTGGCGGCCGAGAAGAACCTGCGCCGGGTGACCGGGTTTGAGATGGACCGGTTGACGCCATTTTCTGCGGCCCAGGTTTATTATGATGCCGCCGTGTTGGAGCGCCACCCGGAATCGCGCCGTCTGCGGGTTGAACTGACCGCCCTCCCGCGCAGCGCCGTGGAGCCGGTGCTGGCCGATTTACGGCAACAGGGGTTGCCGCCGGATGCGTTGGAAGTCGCGGGCGGTCACCGGCTCAATTTATTGCCGCCCGAGCAGCGCCCCCGCCGTGGACTCTGGGGCCAGCGGTTGCGGGCCGCCGTGATCATCGTCAGTTTGCTGCTGGTCGCAGCCGCCGTAGCGTTGCCGATTTGGCAGCAGCGCGCCTTGGCGATAGAAACCCTGGCCAAGGTTGACCAGACCCAGAAGGCGGCGCAACAGGCGCTGAACCTGCGCGATCAACTCGACAAAACCCTGGACGCCTCCCGCATGCTGGCTCGAAAGAAGCAGTCCATTCCCGCCCGGGTGGAGTTGTTGCGGGAACTGAC
>CALMNY010000049.1 GCA_937872125.1 uncultured Candidatus Competibacteraceae bacterium
CCTGATGGAACAGCCGCTGGAAACGGTCAGCGCCCTGTACGCCAATCTCCGAGCCGTTGGAGCCCAAACCTTGTGGGCGCCCACCGAACGGGAAATTCGAGCGTTTCTGGACAGCGACCTCCAACATTACCGCGCCCGCGACGAGAAAGAAGTCAACTGGCTGACCCGAAATCAGGCACTGCTCTGGGCGGCGCTCCGGGATTCACGGCTGGAGGAAGTGGATCTTCAGGTGTTGGAAAACCCGGCGCGCCCCGTGCTGCTCAGCGGCTACGAGACGCTGCTGCGGGAAAGAAGTGAGCTACAGCAGCGCGATGTCCAACTGGCCACTACCCAGGAACAACTGGCCACTACCCAGGAACAACTGGCTGCCGCCGATACGGCTCTTCAACAAAAAGACACGCTGCTAAAAAAAGGCGCCGCCGATCTTAAGGAGATCGAGCGGCTGTTTGAAGCCCTGCATCACGACACGCAACTGGTGCTCGAATCGCTCACCTGGCGACTGGGATTCGCCATCGCCGAGGCTGGACGCAAGCTGGGTCTGTTACGGCGAACTCCTTTAGTGCAGGAGCATATCGCGCAAATTGCCAGAAATTATCAAACCTGGCGCCGCCAGTCCCATGATCATACGTCGGACGGCGTTTTAACCGAGGACAGTTTTGACGAGGACGATTATCTGGCCCAGTATCCTGATGTTCGGGCCGCTATCGAACGTGGTGAGTTCGCCAGTGGCCGCGAGCACTTCCAATTGCGTGGACGTCAGGAAATCGCCAGCGGTGCTCGACTTCATATTCGACGACTGACATGGAAAAACAGGATTGATCCGGAGTTGAGCGACCCGGAACAATGTCAAAAGGAGATCGCCCGCTGGTCGCGGCGACCGCTGATATCCATCATCATGCCGGTCTATAACGTTGAGCCACGCTGGCTGGAACTGGCGATCCGGTCGGTCAGACGACAGATTTATTCGAACTGGGAACTGTGCATAGCAGACGACTGCTCGACACGCCAGGAAACCCAGGCGGTTTTGTGCCAGCTTAACGATCCCCGGTGCAAAGTGAAATTTCTGGAAAACAACCAAGGGATCGCCGGCGCCTCTAACGCCGCGCTGGCGCTGGCTGCTGGCGAATACCTCGCTTTTTTAGATCACGACGACGAACTGACGCCCGATGCTCTGTATCATGTGGCCAAGGCGATCAACGAACACGATCCGGATTTGATTTACTCGGACGAGGACAAGTTGTCGCTGGAAGGCTATCACCTGGAGCCACATTTCAAGCCTGATTACTCTCCCGACCTGATCCTGTCGACCAACTATATTTGTCACCTCAGCGTCTATCGTAAAACCTTGCTGGATCAGGCGGGTCGCTTTCGCGACGGCTTCGCGGGCTCCCAGGATCATGATCTGGTTTTACGCGCGCTCGACCATACCGACCGGGCCCATCATATTCCCCGCGTGCTGTATCACTGGCGGATGATTCCGGGGTCAACCGCCGCCCGCTACGATAGCAAGAACTACGCTTGGGAAGCTGGGCGCCGGGCTATCGAAGATACCTTGCGGCGGCGCGGCATCGCCGGCGAGGCGCTGCTGGGCCAGCATCCCGGCACCTACCGGGTCAAGCGGATGATCCAGGGACAACCCCGGATCAGCATTATCATGCCGTTCCGCGATCAGCCGGATTTGCTGCGCCAGTGTCTGGACTCGATCCTCGAAAAGACGACCTATCCCCATTTCGAGTTGCTCGGCGTGTCCAATAACAGCGTACAACCGGAAACCTTTGCAATCATGGAGCATTATGCGGCGGCCGACCACCGCATCCGTTTCATCCGCCACGATATTCCCTTCAATTACGCCGCTATCAACAATTTCGCCGTTGCTCAGGTAACCGGCGAGCATCTGCTGCTGCTCAACAATGACATGGCGGTCATCTCGCCGGACTGGCTGGAGGCTCTGCTGGAACACTCCCAGCGCCCGGAAGTGGGAGCCGTTGGCGCTAAGCTGTATTACTCTGATGATACCGTACAACACGGCGGGGTCATCATCGGAGTCGGCGGCATCGCTGGCCACGCCCATCGCCAGTTCCAGCGGCACAATCCGGGATATTTCGCGCGATTGCATTTAATTCAAAACCTGAGCGCAGTGACCGGCGCCTGTCTGATGGTGAAAAAATCGCTTTATGAAGCGATTGGCGGCCTGGATGAGCAAAACCTGCCGGTCGCTTTCAACGATGTGGATTTCTGTCTGCGCCTGCGTGAACGGGGCTATCTCAACGTTTTTACACCCTATTGCGAGCTGTACCACCACGAATCCGTCACCCGGGGCTATGAGGACACTCCCCAAAAAAGACAACGATTCGCCAGAGAAATCGCCTACATGCGAAAACGGCACGCTGTGATCCTGCAAAATGGCGATCCCTACTACAATCCCAACCTACCACTGGACCGCGACGACTTCGGAATGCTCTAAATGCTGATGATCAAAATCATCCTGCCGGTTCCAAATACAGTGGCGCGGTTTCACCTTCACCGCGAGGCGCGGGATACGTTGACCTGGGCCAAACAATTTCCGGCTACCGGCGTTACCGTATGATTGCAGTCATCGTCATCAACTACCGGCGCGCCGCGGACACCCT
>CALMNY010000050.1 GCA_937872125.1 uncultured Candidatus Competibacteraceae bacterium
CCCTGACCGCGCCATCGAACGATTCCGCGCTGCCGGGTTCGATCTCCTTGACGTCGGTCGGCAGGCCAATCCGGTCCAGAATGGCGATGAACGGTTCGGGATCCAGTTCCTCGACGTTGACCATGGTCTTCGGGTCCCAAACGCCTTGGGCGACCAGCATGGCCGCTGCGACCGGCGGGACGCCGGCGGTGTAGCTGATGCCCTGCGACTCGACTTCCTCGTAACACTTTTTATGGTCCGAGACCTGGTAGATGAAAACCTCGCGGGGCTTGCCGTCCTTCCAGCCCTTGACGAAGTTGCCGATGCAGGTCTTGCCGGTATAGCCCGGCGCCAGCGTCTGGGGATCGGGCAGCAGCGCCTTGACCACCTTGAGCGGCACCACCTCTTGGCCGGTGGTCAGAGTCACCGGCAGATGCGAAAGAAAGCCCAGTGTGCGGAGCACGGTGAAGACGTTGATGTAATGGTCGCCAAATCCCATCCAGAACCGAATGCTGTTGGCATCAATGTTCTTGGAAAGCGAGTGCAATTCATCATGGCCATTCAGGTAAATGGGGCAGGGGCCAACGACCGGGAAATCATAAACGCGCTTCACCGAATGCGTTGGATACTCTTTCCACTGGCGATCAATCCAGGTCCAGACCTTGATGAATTCGCGGAAATTGATCTCTGGATCGAAATTCGTGGCGAAATACTTGCCATGGCTGCCCGCATTGACATCCAGAATATCAATCGTATCAATCTTATCGAAGTAGCGTTTTACTGCCAGCGCGCAATAGGCGTTGACCACGCCCGGATCAAAACCCGCGCCCAGAATAGCGGTCAAGCCCTTTTCGGTACAGCGATCCTTGCGCTTCCACTCGTAATTCGCATACCACGGCGGCTGTTCGCAGACCTTGTCCGGCTCTTCGTGGATCGCGGTATCCATATACACCGCTCCCGTTTCCAGACAGGCTTCCAGCACCGACATGTTGATGAAGGCGTTGCCGAGATTGATCACGATTCCCGACTGGGTTTCCTGGATGAGTTTGACAGTCGCCGGGATGTCGAGCGCATCGAGTGGCCGTGAATACAGCTTCTTCTCCGGATTCTTGAGATGGCCTTTGCGACGGACGCTTTCGATGATCGCGTCGCATTTCGACACGGTCCGCGAGGCGATGCAGATATCGCCCAGCACATCGTTGTTCATCGCGGCCTTGTGCGCCGCCACGTGGGCGACTCCACCCGCGCCTATGATCAACACGTTTTGCTTCATGATGACTCCTGGCTTATGAAAGACTGCGTTTAAAATCCTTGTACCTGAATTTTCGCAGGATTTCCATGGTTCCATCCAGCCGGCGCACGACGATGGACGGCATGGCGACCCCGTTGAACCAGTTTTTCTTGACCATCGTGTAGCCGGCGGCGTCGGCGATGCGAACCTCGTCGCCGATCTTGAGCGGGGTTTGCAGGTCGTACTCGCCGAACACATCGCCCGCCAGACAGGTGCGACCCGCGACGATCATCCGGTGAGGTCCGGGTTCAGGAGAGGTGATTTTGGCGGTGGTCCGATAGATCAGATGATCCAGCATGTGCGCTTCAACGGACGCATCCACGATGGCGATGTCGCGCTCGTTCCGAATGACGTCCAGCACCGTGGTCACCAGTTCGGCGCAACCAGTGATCGCCGCTTCGCCGGGTTCCAGATAGACTTGAACGCCGAATTTTTCGCCAAAGCTTTTCAGCTTTTCACAAAAGCGGTCGAGTGGATAACCGTCCTGGGTAAAGCTGATGCCGCCGCCGAGGCTGAGCCATTCCATTTTTTCCAGCAGGGTTCCATAACTTTTTCCAATCCGGTCTATAGCCGTGCAAATATTTTCAACGTCGTCATTTTCGCAGTTGAAATGAAACATGAGTCCGCTGAGGACAGAGGAGATTTTTTTTAATTCGTTTTTATTGGCGACGCCAAGCCGTGAGTATTTTCTGGCCGGATCCGCCAGGTCGTAATGCGAATAACTGATGCCCGGATTGACCCGAATTCCCAGTTTTATTCCCTGCACGGCGTCCTGATATGTGGTCAGTTGCGAGATCGAATTGAAGATCACCTTGCTGGCGAATTTGCTGACGGCTTTGATGTCGCTTGGCGAAAAACCCACGCTGTAGGCATGAACTTCCTTGCCGAATTTTTCATAGCCCAGCCTGGCTTCAAATAGCGAACTGCTGGTAGTTCCATCCAGGTATTGCCGCATCAGATCGAACACGCCCCAGGTTGAAAAACATTTGAGCGCCAGTACGGATTTGGCGCCAGAAATTTCGCGCACCTGTTGAATGATCTTGAGGTTCTTCAGGAGTTTATTTTCATCAATCAGGTAATAGGGCGTGGTTGGCATAGTCATCGGCAGTGTGTCTCAAAAAATACGGGCAAGGGGAAATATCATGGCGGCGCAATTATAAGCTATCCATTGTTAATCTTTAATTGCAAACTGGTTATCTTGCCCGTCGGTCGCGGTTATCTCAGTTCCAGCACGTATCCCCCGACTACCAGCAATTCACCCTGGTAGACTGCAAACTCCCGGCTGCGGTCCTCGACGCTCAGAACCGAATGCAACTCGCCGGTCTGGCTCAACCGATACACCGGCCAGGTGGCGCTCTCCAGCTTGACGGTCCAGCCGTTCTCGTCCAGCCGCAGGTTCAAATGCCGCCGCGACAGCATGAGTTGTTCCGGCCGTACAGTCTGGGCCTCGCGCCAGAGCAGCGCCTCGGGATCATCCAGCAGGTTCGGAGCCAGCTCGGCGTCCGCGCCGCGACCAAAACAGAACCACTGGCCAACCGGCGCGGGCAGCGGCATAGGCTGGGGCAGGCGCACCCAGCCGCCATAATGTTCGCTCATGCGCGCTGGAGCAGCGCCCAGTTCCAGCGCCAGGTCCGCATGGGGCCGCCAGACCGTGGGGGGCAGCAGGGGCGTGGGATCGTCCGCCGCTTCGCCCCAGAGCCGATCCGCCTCATCAATCCGCAGCCAGGCGACCGCGTCGGGGTGTTTGCAGCGCACCAGCGCGCCGTGACGGTCGAAGCCCAGCCGCCAGCCCTGCAAACCGGCGCGGGCGTGCAGCGAGAGGCGCGGCAAGGCGATGCCGGCCACCCGTAAACGGGGTTTTGAAGACAGGGGGACTTGGCCTGGGGTCCAGGTCATGGCTTCGGCGAGGCGTTCCGCCTGTTGGAGCGCGCCGGGTTCGATCCGCAGGGCCAGACTGGCGCGGGAGTCGCTGATCTGAAAGATGCGTTCGCCTTCCGGCCGGATCGTCAGGCTGCCGTCCGGCTCGGCGCAGACCGTCAGCGTCTGATCGGATTCCATGACCAGCAGCACCGACTCGCCCCCCGTGAAGGGCCAGTCCGGCACGGGAAACGTGCTGGCGCCCGGATCGCCGTTCAGCAACACCAGGCGCTGGTGGGGATAAACGACGCCGAGTTCCCGTTTTTCCTCGCCGGTTTGACGAGACAGCCGGTAGATCGGCGATTCCTGGGCGCTTGGCAGGTAAATGGCGGGACCAAAAAGAAAACGAACCTGCTTCTCCGCCAGGGTTGGGTCCGGTTCCAGCCGGTAGCGCACCGCCTGACCTTCTGGAACGTATTTACCCAGCTTCTTGATATGCACCTCGATCAAATCCTTGATGAGCGCCTGACCGTCGGCGCCAGCGTTCAACCGCTGGTCGTGGACATAATCGTTCCTGGGAATCCGCACCCGCACATGATGAAAATAGGTTTCCGTGCGGTTGCGGCCCCGCCGGGTGCGCGGATGGCCGATCAGCGACTCCATCAGAAACTCGCCCTGCTGACGCCGCCGCGCCCGCTGCCAGAGTTCTTCGACGTTGAATACATCCGCGACGTCGTACAGGGTGGCGCACACCACATAGCTAGTGGGCATGATAATGGCTTTCCTCCAAAGCGAGCGCGAGGGCGATGAGCGGGGCGATCAGGAAGAGCAGATGGCTGCCGGCGGCCGACAGCAGCGGCATCGGTTGTCCCATCACCGGCAGGAACCCCAGATTGGTTCCCCACGAGACCAGCCCGTGGGCGGCCAGCAGGCCACCACCGCTGGCGAGGGCAAAATAAGCGAACCCGCCCCAAGCCTGCAACCGGTAGTCGTTCTGGCGGGCCAGGTGCAGGGCGCGTCCGCCAATGCGCCACAGGGTTAGCACCAGCAGAATCTGCGCGGCCAGCAGCGCCAGAGCGGTTACGCCGCCGTAGCGGTTGAGAAAAAACGCCGGCGCGAAGTCGTCCTGCACGGCCGGAATGGCCATCACCCTGCCGTTGTGGCCAGGCAGCGCGCCGGCATTGACGCCCCACCAACCGCCGGCGCGGATGGCCGTCAGCGCCTGGCGCAGTTGATAGCCGGCGTGCGGATAGCGTTCGGGCGCCGCCCATACCTGGATGCGGTCGCTCTGCAAGCCGGCGGGAAACCAGGCCGGATGCTGGCGCAGTTGCATCACGCCCAGGACCAGAGCGATCCCCAGCGCCACCAACGTCGCCTGCCCACCGAAGCGCCAGTAGCGATTCGGGTGGATGCGCAGGTAGGCCCAGGCCAGCGCCAGCCCAGCGAGGGCCAGCAACACCAGTGGGGAGAAGTCGTGGAGAAAGGTCAGAGCGAACAGGACCAGCGCCACCAGAACGAACACCGGCCCCAGATAACGCAGCCAGATCTGCGGTTTCGACAGGGTCAGGTCCCAGCCGTGCAGGCCGACGCGCTGGGCCAGGGCGGCGGCGGCGGCGGCGATCAGGGCCAGTTTGGTCAGCTCAAACGGTTGGAACACCTTCAAGCCGCCTTCGTCGCCGAACAGGACCTGGAGGCCGAGCAACAGCAGCGCCGCCGCAACCAGCACAGTCATCAACCCATTGGCCAGCCGCTCATCCAGTCGCCAGACTGGCCGAAACCCGCGCCAGAAGATCAATCCGGCCAACAGCAGCCCGCTGAACAAGCCGGTCAGCGCCGCTGTACTGTGGCCGTAACGCAACCAGGCGGATTCAGCCGCGCCGACACCCAGTTGCAACTGGGCGACCAGTCCCCAGCCCAGCAGCCAGGTTAGCAACCCGACCAGCAGCGCGCTCCACGCGGTGCGGCGCGTCGCCCCCAGCAACCCGCCCAGGGTCAGCCACGCCAGGGCATAGGGCCAGAGGATCGTCCCGGCGTCATTCCAGAAGTAGAGCGCCAGCGACCCGCTGGCCAGCGACAGACACAGGGCCAGACCCAGCCGCGCCGGCCAGGAGGGTCCCACTGGATGCCGGCTCCCCAGCCACGGCAACCCCAGCCAGGGCGCCAGCAGGGCCACGAACACCGGCCATTCCGGGCCATGCCAGAAATCCAGCGGGGCCAGAGTGATCTGTACGCCAGGCTGGCTGGCCGGGCGCGGTTCATCGGCGGGCCAGCGTTGACCACGGGCGAGCACCGCCAGCGCCAGGGAGTCCGCAGTTTGCGTAACTCGATAGCGCGTGTAGCCAATCACCAATGTGTCGCCCACGGTCAGAGGTACGGTCAGTTCCCGCACCGGCGCGGCGCTTGCGCCGACGTCAGCCACGACCACCGGCGGGCCATCGGGGCGCGCGGCGGGACCCAGCCGCAGGACATAGCCTGCCGCCGTAGGCGCGATGATCACGCTGTCGGCGGCGACTCCCGCTAAGCCGAGCCGGGCGGTGCACTGGACGCCGCCGCCCAGGCTGAACGGGCGCGTTCGGCGCAGTAGCGCTGGCAGCCGATTCAGCAGGGCTGCGAACCCGCCCGCCTCGCAGGGCGGCAGCGCCTGGTTG
>CALMNY010000051.1 GCA_937872125.1 uncultured Candidatus Competibacteraceae bacterium
CAAGACGCCAGTGACCGCCATGGCCAGAATGGGCTCAACGGTCAGGGCCGGCAGAATGCCTACCAGTAAACAGAGGGCCACCAGCGCCTCTACCGGGAACTGCATCCAGCGCGGCGGCTCGTGTGGAGTTTTGGACAGACCAATCGGCTCGCCATTGAAGAACACGTCGTGGATGAAGCGCAGGGAATAGGCCACAGCGAACATGCCGGCCAAGGTAACGACCGCCGGCAACAGCCAGCCGACCGGCGGCTGGCTGGCGATACCGACCGCCTCGGCGAAAAACATCTCCTTGGACAAAAAGCCGTTCAACAGCGGTACGCCGGCCATGGCCGCTGAAGCTACCATGGCGAGCAGGCCGGTGTAGGGCATGAACCGCCACAAGCCATTGATCTGGCGCATATCGCGGCTGCCGGTCTCGTGATCAATGATGCCGGCGGCCATGAACAGCGACGCCTTGAAAGTGGCGTGGTTGATGAGATGAAACACCCCGGCCACAGCCGCGAGCGGCGTGCCGATGCCGAACAGCAGCGTGATCAACCCCAGATGGCTGATGGTGGAATAGGCCAGCAGTCCCTTGAGGTCGTGCTGGAACAGGGCGACAAAAGCCCCCAGCAGCAGGGTGGTCAACCCGACGCCGCCAACCAGCCAGGACCATTCCGGCGTGCCCGACAGGGCGGGGAACAGCCGCGCCAGCAGGAACACGCCCGCTTTCACCATCGTCGCCGAATGCAGATAGGCCGATACCGGCGTCGGCGCGGCCATGGCGTTGGGCAACCAGAAGTGGAACGGGAACTGGGCCGATTTGGTGAAGGCGCCGAGCAGCACCAGCGCCAGCGTGGGCAAATAGAGCGGATGGGCGCGGATGCGGTCGCCGGCGGCGAGGATGACCGACAATTCATAACTGCCGGCGATCTGGCCGAGCAATAAAAAACCACCCAGCAGGGCCAAGCCGCCGGCGCCGGTGATGGTGAGCGCCATGCGGGCGCCGTTGCGGGCTGCGCTGTCCTGTTGCCAGTAACTGATCAGCAGGAAGGACGCCAGGCTGGTCAACTCCCAGAAGATCAAGAGTTGAATGAGGTTCTCGGACAGCGCCAGGCCCAGCATTGAGCCCATGAACAGCAGCAGGCGGGCGTAAAAGCGGCCCAGGCTGTCGTTCGGCGACAAGTAGTAACGGGCGTAAAGGATGACCAGCAGGCCGATGCCCAGAATCAGCAAGGCGAACAGGAGGCTCAGCCCGTCGAGACGGAAGGCGAGATTGAGACCGGCGGCCGGCATCCAGGAGAACCGCTGGATTACGGTGTGACCAGCGAAAGGCGCGGTGATCAGCGGTAGCAGCCAGGCCAAAGTCAGCAGGGTTACAGCGCCCGCCGCCCAGGCGGCGTGCAGTCGGCCCCGCCGGGAAATCCACGCCGCCAGCAGAGCGCCCAGGAAAGGCGTGAGGATGACCAACAATAGGCTCATACGCTCCAGCATAATCGTCTCGCGGGTTAATCCACCAGCGCCTGGTAAACCAGTTGCCGGAGTTGAGGGCGGAGTGGATGGGTGCTGGAAGGGAACAACTGGGTGAACAGCAGCGCGGTGATGTCCTCGACCGGGTCTACCCAGAACGCCGTGCTGGCGGCCCCGCCCCAGGCGAATTCGCCGGGTGAGGACAGCACCTTGTTGGCGACGGGATCGAGCGTCACTGAAAAGCCCAGCCCGAAGCCTATGCCGGCGAACGTGGTTTCAGCGAAGATTGGTCGGCCAACGGTTTCCAGATCGGCCCCGCCGGGCAGATGGTTACGGGTCATGTAGCGCACGGTTCGGTGGCTCAACAAGCGAACGCCGTCCAATTCGCCGCCCCGCCGCAGCATCTGGGTGAAACGATGGTAGTCGGCGGCGGTGGAAATCAGCCCGTCGCCCCCCAGGCAGCAGATCGGCGGTTGCCGCGCAACGCGGTCCATAGCGTCATTGCGCACGGCGCGCAACGTATCGGGTTGAGGTGAGTAGAGCGCGGCTAACCGGCCAACATCCGCTTCGGACACCCAGAAGCGGGTATCGTTCATGCCCAGCGGCGCAAAGATGCGCTCGGCGAAAAACCGGTCGAGCGACTGGCCGGAGATGACTTCGATCACCCGGCCGAGCACCTCGCTTGCTACCGAATAGTTCCATTCTGCGCCTGGCTGGAACAGCAGGGGCAGACCGGCCCAAACGTCGCAACAAGCGGCGAGGTCCATTCCGGCCGGTGGCCCCCATTCAAAACCGGCGGCCCGGTAGAGCGCATCTACTGGATGGACGTGGTGGAACCCGTAAGTCAGGCCGGCGGTATGGGTGAGCAGGTGCCAGAGGCGCATCGGCTCCCTGGCCGGCTCGGTCACCGGTTTCAGCGCCGACCCGCTGCGGTAGACGCGCACGGCGCCAAAAGCCGGAATGAAGCGGCTCACCGGGTCCTTCAGCTCGAAAGCGCCTTCCTCATACAGCATCATCGCCGCCACCGCCGTAACCGGTTTGGTCATCGAGTAGATGCGGAACAGGGTATCCCGTTCCAGCGGCGCTCCGGATTCCAAATCCCGGCAGCCATACGCGCCGAGATAAGCGATTTTGCCGGCCCGGCTGACCAGGATCAGCCAGCCCGGCAGCCGCCCGTCGTCCACGTAGCGGGCGAAATGGGTGTCAATGCGCGCCAGCCGTTGGGCGTCGAATCCCACCTCGCCCGGCTCCACTTCCACGTTCAGTTGGGTCATGCGGCTTTTTCCTCAACAGTTGGGCGTTGGGTTGACGGAATGATCACCGTCGCCACGCAGCCGTATCGTCCTACGACCGCTCCGGTTCGGGTTTGCCATCGCTACGCCGGACGGGACGGGGCGGCCGATTCTTGGTCTCGTTGCTAAACCGGAATCGTCCCGCCAACACACAGCCCTTCATGCCGGGATCGCAGGGGCGATTTTGTACATGCTGGCAAATCCCGTTGAGTTCATGCGGACAACCCCAACCACCGGCCATAGTGATTACCTCTGGAGCAGGAATTACGCAGAACGCAAGCGCTCCGCCGTTGAGTTCATGATGTCAGGATCATAGCGAAGAATTTGGGATTGACACTACTGCTGTGCGCCCATCATCGCCTCGAAGCCGACGATAACATCCAGCAACTCGGTGGTAATGGCTTCCTGCCGTTGCTGGTGATAGAGCGTGTGCAACGCCGTCAGCTTGTCCTCGATGTTGCGTTCGGCGTTTTGCATCGCCAGCAGGCGGCTGGCGTGTTCGCTGGCCAGGGATTCGGCGCAGGCGCGGAAGAAGGTAATAAATAGCCATTCGCTCAGCAGGGTGGCCAGCAGGGTGGCCCGGTCGCCGTAATGGCCAGGCCGGGAGCGCCCTGGCCACGGTCCCGGCCCTTGCAAGGTAATGGGATCAAGGGGTAACAGCGCCAGCGTGCGCGGTGTGGGGCGCATTCCGGCCTGCGGCCGTTGCTGACACAACAGCAGGCGTTCGATATTCGCGTTCCGCCATTGCTCCAGCGTCGGCAACATCTGGCGCAGGGTGGACACGATGCCGGTCGCGGCAGCGGGGGTATAGAACGTCTGCTCAGGGGGCAAGCCCAGACGGTCCAGCGCCGCCGCCAGCCGGACACCCACGGCCAGAATGCGATGACCGTGCGCCGGGAATTCGGCCAGCGTCGCGTGAACCTGTTCGGCCAGGTCTTCGTTGAAGCGTCCACACAGGCCATGATCGGAACCGAACGCCACCACGCCGATGACGGGTTCTCTAATTCTTGATGCAGCCAGGTCGGGATGAGGGCGAACCGGAGTCGCTTCATTCCGCAGCGCCGCCAGTCCCAGCCGCACCGCCCGCTCGTAATCGGCAACCGCCGTGACCGCCTGTTCGTACTGGCGGATGCTCACCGCCGCCAGAGTTTTCATGGTGCGGACGATGCCTTGCAGGTTTTCCACCGTGGCGACGGTGCGGCGCAGGCTGTCCAGGGTCGGCATGGCGGCGGGATTTACGCCCCTCGCCCGCTGGTGGGAGAGGGGTTGGGGGTGAGGGTGGCGCGATTCGCCAGCGCCGCGCGCATCACGCCGAGCAGCGCGTTGCGATCTTCCGCGCTCAGGTCGGCGCCTGCCGTAATTTGCTGGCTGATCCCGGCGCAGTGAGTAGCTACTGCGGCCCGCGCCAGGCGTTCCGCCGCGCTGATCTGTTCCAGCGGTACGGCGTCGAATACGCCCTGAGTCACGGCTAATAAAACCGCGATTTGTTCCGCCGCCGGCAGCGGTTGATATTGCGGCTGCTTCAACACTTCTCGCAATCGCTGACCCCGGTCAATGGCGCGGCGGGTGGCGTCGTCGAGCCGGGTGCCAAAACGGGCGAAAGCTTCCATCTCCTCGAACTGGGCGTAGGCCAGCCGCAATTCCCCGGCTACCGCTCGATAAGCCGGCAACTGCGCCTTGCCGCCCACTCGCGACACCGACTTGCCGATGTCCACCGCCGGCCAGATGCCTTTGCGGGCCAGCGTCGGCGCGAGATAAATCTGCCCATCGGTGATCGAAATCAGATTGGTGGGAATGTAGGCGGCGAGATTTTGCGCCTCGGTTTCGACAATTGGCAGCGCCGCCAGCGAACCGCCGCCGTGTTCCGGGCGCAGGCGGGCGGCGCGTTCCAGCAGGCGGGAGTGCAGGTAGAAAATATCGCCGGGAAAGGCTTCTCGCCCCGGCGGCCGACGCAGCAGCAGGCACAGTTCCCGGTAAGCCTGGGCGTGGCGGGTCAGATCATCGTACACGATCAGCACATCGCGGCCCTGGGCCATGAACCATTCGGCGATGCTGGTCGCGGCGTAAGGCGTGACCGCCTGCAAGCCCGGCGGGTCTTCGCCGGCGGCGACCACGACCACGCTGTAGGCCAGCGCCCCCCGCTCGCGCAAGGCGGCGATGACCTGCGCCACCGCCGCGCCGCGCTGGCCGATGGCGCAGTAGACGCAGATCACGTTCTGATCGGCCTGATTGAGAATGGCGTCCACCGCCAGAGCGGTTTTGCCGGTCTGGCGGTCACCCAGAATTAATTCCCGCTGGCCGCGCCCAATCGGAATCGTTGCATCCACCGCCTTGATCCCGGTCGCCAGCGGCACGCTGACCGGCGCGCGGGCCAGAATCGGCGGCGCGGGCCGCTCCGCTGGCCAGCGTTCGCTCGTGGTCACGGGACCGCCGCCGTCCAGCGGCTCGCCGAGCGCGTTCACCACCCGCCCCAGCAAGGCCGCACCGACCGCCGTATCCAGCACCCGCCCGGTGCGTTCCGCCGCCGCGCCGGCCCGCAAACCGCCCTGATCCCGCAACAGCACAATGCCGACTTCCGCGACATCGAGGTCGAAGGCGATGCCAGTCGAATCGTCGGCGAAGCGGACCAGTTCCATCGCCGCTACCCCCGGCAGGCCGCGTACCCGCACCACGCCTTGGCCGACGGCGGTGACGGTGCCAATTTCCACCGGGTGCACGGGTGGGCGGTAGCCGCTCAGGGCAGCGTCAAAGCCAGCGAACCAGTCCGGCAGGATCATGAATGGTTGTTACCGCCCGGCGGAATCAGCGCCTGCAATTCGGCAGCGAACCCGTCGAGGTAGCTGTCCAGCGTCCAGGCCAGCCGCTGGCTGGGCGTTTCCAGGGTGATGCCCAAAGGCGCAGCGGGATCGGAACGGAAATCCGGCTGCAAATCGGCGTTCAGAAGTTGCCGTAACCCGGCGGTCAGGGTCTGCTGTTGGGATTCCGGCAACGGAAAGGCGGTGCGGATCGCGCAACTCTCCCGCGCCGCTTGAGCCAATGCCTGCCGGGTTTCGCCGTCCAACTCTTGCAGCCGCGCCAGCAGGGCTGAAGCGATATGCGCTTCCAGTTCGGCGTCGCCCAGGTCGCGCAGCGCGCGCCGGGCCAGCGCCAGCAACCGCTGGCTGGCTTCGCGTTGCAGCGTCTGCCGTTGATCCTGTTGCTCTCGCACCAGTTCCGCCCACCAGCGTTCTCGCGCTTCATCCACTTCGGCCCGCGCCTGGGTCAACCAGAGTTGTCGTTGCGCGGCGATTTCCTCCCGCGCTCGCGCCAACTCGGTTTCCCGGTGGGTCGCCAGTTCCTGTTGGCGCATCAGATAGTCGCGTTGCAAGGCTTCGGCTTCGGCGGCTTTAAGTTGCGCTTCCGCCAGCGCGGCGGCGATGCGCTGCTGGCGGGCGGCCATTGCGGCGAGAATCGGGCGATACAGAAACCGCTTGAGCAGCCACAACAGCAGCAGGAAATTGCCGATCTGGGCGGCGACGGTGAACCAGTCCAGTTTCATGCCTAGCGCACGGTCGCGGCGATGAAGTGATTCCAGAACGGGTTGGCGAAAATCAGGATCAGCGACACCACGAAGCAGTAAATCGCGGTGGATTCGATCATCGCCAGGCCGACGAACAGGGTGCGGCTGATCGTAGCCGCCTCATCCGGCTGCTGGGCGATGGCCAGCAGGGCGTTCATCACAGCGCGGCCTTCGGCCAGAGCCGGTGCAACGATGCCCAGACAAATCGTCAGGCCGGCGGTGACAATGGAAACGATGCCGATCACAAGGGTAGGGTCCATGAGCGTCAATCTCACGCGCGAGGTGGGGACGGGTTGGCGGTCTGGTCCTGAGCCGCCGTAGCGGCGGCAATGAACACGGTCGCCAGCACCGCGAAAATATACGCCTGAATCAGCCCGGTCAGCAGTTCCAGCGCGTGCATCAGCGCCGGGAATGCCAGCGGAGTGATCAGCAGCAGGATCGCTCCCACCACGGCGCCGCTCATCACGTTGCCGTACAACCGTACTGCGAGCGCCACCGTGCGGGCCAGTTCGCCGATGATGTTGAGCGGCAGCATCAGCGGCGTGGGTTCCAGGTACAGATGCAGGAAGCCGCGCCAACCATGCCGGCGAACGCCATAAAACGGCACGGCGCAAAACACGCCCAATGCCAGCGCGGTAGTAGTGGACAGCGAGCCGGTGGGCGGTTCATAACCGGGCACGATGGCCAGCAGAGTGCAAGCGGCGATGAACAGGAACAGGGTGGCGATGAACGGCAGAAACGGGCCGGGGTCCTGGCGGGCGATGTCCTGAATCTGGTTCTGGACGCCTTCGACCAGCACTTCCAGCAGGTTTTGCCAAGGCGACAGTTCGCCGGTGGTAGACAGGTTGCGGGTCGCCCAGCGCGCCAGGCCAGCCAGCAGGGCGATAGTCAGCCAGGTGTAGGCCAACGTGGCATTGATCTTCACAACGCCGAGATCGAAGAGGATCGTCTGGTCGGGACTGATGTTCATGATGTTGGCTCGGGCGATTTCATCAGCATATAGGATCGAAGATGAAATCGCTGGGGTCCAGATTCCACGATTCAGCGGATGGCCTGCATGAAAAACACCAGCCCCAGCAGCGCCACGGTTTCGATGATGCCCACGACCATGATGAAGATCCCGAAACCCTTGCCAGTTTCGCCCATCGCATCGGCGGCCACCGCGCCCACTCTCCCCTGGCCCCAGGCGGATGCCCCAATCGCCAGGCCGCCCAGCAGCCCCATGGCCAGCAGCGTGGTCGGCTCGCTCGTTCCCGCCGCGCCCTTGATCGCGTTCATCAGAATCATGCCGTAGATGATTTGCGAGAGCGGTGCGCCGACAAATGCGACCAGCATGAACGGCGCGGCGCGGTTCTCCTGGTAGCATTTCTTCCAGGCGCCCAGCGCGGCCATTGCCGCTACCGTTGCCCCGAAGGCCGATCCGAAAACGGGCAGGGTCAGGGCGAAGACAAAACCCAGGTCAGCAAGAAGGTTAGTGGCGTTCATGGTCGAGATCGTTGGTGGTCAGGAGGCGGAAAGGGTCATAGGGAATGCCGGACCAGGTGACGTTCAGGTGGCGGGAAAATTCCAGCAGGTTCAGGCGCAGGCCATGCACGATGACGCCGAGCGCGCCGAGCAGGAGGTTGACGGAATGACCGAGCAGCACGAGCAGGGCCGCGCCCAATGCCGCTA
>CALMNY010000052.1 GCA_937872125.1 uncultured Candidatus Competibacteraceae bacterium
CTCCTGAGCGCGAGGGGCGGATGACGGGAACCCGCTGGCGCGGCGGGTATGCCGGCCAGTGGGGATATCCTACCGCAGGAGGTCGGTAATGACTAGCTTTTTTTTGGGGTGTGCGGTGCGTACCCCGTGACGCTCCGGGGTCGCCGGGGGGCACCGCGGGACGACGGGTTGACGCGGCGCGGCGCTGACTAGGGACTCACGGGCGGTGGCGGTGGCGGCGGCCGATCGTCATCGTCGTCGTCCAGGACTTGCATCAGCAGGACGCCCGCCGCCGCACCACCGGCGACCATGGCCACGGTCGTCCCGCTCACACCCGAGCCGGCCCCGGTCGCGGGCGCGTCACTCGCCGTCACCCCCGGGGTCCCGCCCGGCGGCGTGGCGGCCGGTTGATAGGCATACCCGCCCAGACCCGCGCCCGGCGCCGGCTGATAGGGCTGGCCGCCGCTGCTGTAGTGCCCGGTCACGGGGTCGGCGTACTGCCCGGTGGCGTTTTGCTGCAGCTGATTGATGTCCGCGGTTTTCTGGCCGGGGGCGCAGAAGTCGCCCGCGCCCACGGTGACCATTTCCAGCTCACCCATGGTGTGCATGCACCCGCCACCGAAATCGAGCGTCACCCGCCCGAGTTCGCTGGTCATGATCCGGTCGCCTTCGGTGAGGCGCAGTCCCGGATAGGCCTGGACATACTGCCCGTCCTGCGTGACGAGGGCCACGCCGTCGACCTGCTTAACCGTACCGACCGGCGGCGCGGCCCATGCCGAGAGCGGCAGTCCCAAGGCGCAGAGTAGCGCCATGGTTGAATGACAGAAAAGAGTGCGTTTCATTGAGTCTCCTGTAGCGAGATTTAGCACGTGCAGCGGTACGCTTTCACGGGTTGATTATCGGGCGCTTTGGGGTTGGCGTCCAGGCTTGTTACCACGCAGGGCTGCGCCCAGGCGGCGGGAAGAGGTGGGGCGGAACATGGCGCTAGCGCGGGGCGCGACCGGATGCCCGGGCGTCCGGGTCGTGAGCGCCCGCGCCGGCGGGCGCGTCGGGGGCGGGGGTGGACGGATCGCCCTCCTGCCCCGGCGCGGCGGTGGCCCGGCGCACGGCGAATTCATCGAACCAGAGGCCGCCTTCCAGCCGGTACTCGAAGGGCCGCGTGCCGGCGCTGACCAATTTCAGCACCTGCTGCGGGCACTCCGCCGGCACGGTAAACGGCAGGGCGAAGTCCCGCCACGGCGCGATACCGACCAACGGGGTGCTGGCGGCCAACACGCGCCCCGCGTCTGACGGCGTCCCGGCGGCACATTCCAGGCGCCACTGCAGCCCGGCCGGCGACTGAAGGGCGTCCAGCCGGACCCGGCCCTGCAGTTGATAGTCCCCGGGCGGCAACAGCAGCCGTTGCCGCAGATGGTCGAAGCGCGCGGTGAACTGACGGAATCGCAGTTCCAGCGCGCTGCCGCGGGCGCCGGCGGTGGTCCCGGTGCGCACGCGGAACGGCGCCGGCGTCTTGACCACCCAGCCAAACGGCTGGTTGTCCAGGGGCAGATCGAAACGGCCGTTGTACAGCAGGCCTAACTGCGCCCGCTCCGCCGTGGACAAGCCGCCCATCCAATGCAGATAAGCCCGGGTGGCGTCACCGTCGCGCAGCAGGCGATTGACGTACGCCGTGCGTTCCCCCGGGCTCAGCGGCGGGGCGCCGCTCTGGCGATGGAGCGCATACAGCGCGTCCAGGGCGGTGCGCGGCGCATGCCGGGCAACGTGGCGGAAGAAGTCCGGCCACCAGGGCGGTCGCGTCCGGGCGTAGTCTGCCAGCGCGGCGGGCCGCTCCGGGTGGGCGAGGAGGTCCTGGAACATGGGAAAGAAGGTGTCCCGGGAGGCGGGGGCGAGGATCAGGGCCTGTGACGCGTGCGCAAGCAGGGCCGCGAGATCCCCGCGCGCCGCCCAATAGCCGGCCGCACGCTGGTGTGTGCGCGCATAGGCCGGGGCCAGGCGCACCGCGGCCGCGACCAGCTGATCGGCCGTGGCGCGGTCGCCGCGCACGCGCCGCCCCTCGGCGAGGCGGAACAGGGGGTCGGGATCGTGCGGCTGGGCGCGATGCGCCGCCAGCCACGCCGCTTCGTAGGCGGCCGGATCACCCGGAGCGGCGGCCTGCGCCTGCAGGAGCCGGGCGCGGGGGGTGAGTGGCAGCCAGGGGACGCTGGGGCGCCAGGCCGCGCGCGCCACGGCGGGCAGCGCGGCCAGCTGCGTCTCGTCCTGCAGCACCACCCACCGCGCCACGACGGCTGCCAAGAGCGCCCCGCCGAGCAGCACCAGACTCCCGCGGCGGATCATGGCGGCGGCGTCGCGGCGGGCGGGGCGTGGCCGGGGCGGGGGCGGAGGGGCGTCGGGGCGTGCTGGAGCGCCAGCAGGGCGCTGCAGATCAGCGCGAGGAGAAGGACGATCCAGGCGCGCCGGGAGCGGCGGCCACGCGACCGGCGCCAGGAGCCCGGCGCGCGGCGTTTCCACGGCGCGCAATAGGTCGCCAGGGACAGGGCGTCGCGGCCAGCGGGGCGTGTGGCATCGTAGGCCGCTCGCGACGCGGGCTGGCGTAACTGCTGGTAGGCTTCGTTGAGGCGGGCGGTCATGTGGTCATCCGCCGCGGGCAGTCGGTCGGGGTGGTCGGGATGGCACAGACGGATCAGCAGGGCGTAATGCGCCCGGATGTCCGCGGGGCGGGCGGCCGGCGTCAACCCCAGACAGCGGTAGTGATCGCCGCCAGGCGCCAGCAGCACGTCACGCAGGAAGCGGCAGGCCGCCGTTTGCAACTCCGCCACGCTGATCGCGGCCAGGCGCGCGGTGCGCGTCTGTGCCCGCCGGGTCAGCGCGACGCAAAAGGGCGGGATCAGCGCGGCGAAGTCGTGGGGCAACGGGGTATGGCCGTCCCTTAGGTGGCGATACGCCAGGGGCTGCCGGTGATACGCGACCGCGATCTCGACCAGGGCGGGCAGCATGCGCACCGCTCACGCCGGGCTGAGGTGGAGCCGCGGCGTGGCGCCGGGCGCGCCGGCCGCCGCCGGGGGCGCGGCCGGGCTTCGCCCCGCCCCCTCGCCTTCCCCGTAGCCATAGCCATAGCCATAGCCATAACCATAGCCATAGCCGTACTCGCCCGGCGTGCCATTACGCCCCAGATTTTGCAGCACCACGCCCAGGGGCTGGATGCCGGCCTGGCGCAAGCGCTCGCCGGCGGCCTTCACGGCGCGACTGCGGCTGCGTTCGGCGTCGATGACAAACAGCGAGGCGCGCGCCAGGGTGGCGAGGACGATGGCGTCGGCGAGGGCCATGACCGGTGGGCCATCGAGCAGCACCAGGTCATACGCCTGAGCGACCTCGGTGATGAGGTCAAGCATGCGCGCGCCACTGAGCAGATCCACCGGGTTGGGCGTGGCCGGGCCGGCGGGAATGACCTCCAGGCGCTCGACCAGGGTCGGCTGGGTCACCGCCGACGCCGGCAGGCCGCCGGTGAGGTAGTTGGTCAGGCCGGTGTGATTGGACAGGCCGAAGGTCTCATGAACCGAGGGGCTGCGCAGATCGCCGTCGATCACCAGCACCCGCGCGCCGGACTGGGCAAAGGCGATGGCCAGGTTGGTGGCGGCGGTGGTTTTGCCCTCATGCGCGGCGGCGCTGGTGACGTGCAGCACGCGCGGCACCCCCTCGGCGGAGGCGAACAGCAGTTGCGTGCGCAGCGAGCGCACCGCCTCGGCCAGCGGGCTCTTGGGATTGGCATGGGTGCGCAGCCCGGGGGTCGCCGGCGCGCCGCGGCAGCGCTCGCGCCCGACGTGCGGCAGCATGGCCAGCACCGCGGCGCCGGTCAGGGCGCGGATCTGGTCCGCCGAGCGCACGCTGTCGTCGCCGATCTCGAGGATGACCGCCAACAGGACGCCGCCACCCAGCCCCAGCACCAGCGCCAGCGCCAGATTGAGGCCAAGGTTGGGCCGGTGGGGGGCGATCGGCGGCCGCGCCTGATCGACGATGGCGATATTGTTTTCGCCCACCCCGGCGGTGACCCCGACCTCCTTCATGCGCTGCAGCAGGCCGTTATAAATTTCGCGGTTGGTCGCCACTTCGCGGCGCAGGGTGTCGAAATCGGTGCTGCGGTCCTGCAGGGCCAGCGCCTCTTCCTTCACCGCGGCGATGCGTTTTTGCAGCTCCGCCTCCTCCAGGGCCTTGGCCTCGAAGCGGCGCTTGATCCCGGCGGCAATGGCTGCGATCTCGGTGGCGATCTGCTGGTCGAGTTCGTCGATCTGCGCCTTGAGTTGCAGCATGCTCGGATACTGCGGCTTGACCACGCGCAGCTGCTCGCGGTATTCCGCCTTAAGCTTGCTGGCCTGCTCCTTGAGGCCCTGGACCACGCCGCTGGTCGCCACCTGCTCCAGACTGTCCGCGCCGGACTGCTGGACGCTCTGGTAGGCGGCTTCGGCGGCGATGCGCTCCGCCTCGACCCCCACCAGCCGGGTGCTCATCTCCCGCAGCTGGGTGCGGGTGATTTCCAGGCGGTCCTCGGTATTGACGATCTCGCGTTCACGGGCATAGGCGGCGAGCTTGCGTTCCGCCGTTTCCAGGGCGGCGCGCGCCCGGTCCATCTGCTCCTGCAGGAATTGCTTGGCGTAGGCGGAGGCGTCGAGGCGCAGGGCGCGATTGAGCGCCATGTAGTTGGCGGCGAGGGAGTTGGCGACCTCGGCGGCGCGCGCCGCATCCTGACTGGTGTAGTGCACGCGCACCAGGCGCGAGTCCCGCACCGGCTCCACGGTCAACCGTTCGAGAAACAGGTCCTCGGCGCGATGCTCGGCCTGATTGAGGGCCGCCTCGGGCGCGAGCGCGGGCGCGGCCGCCCCGCCGAGCAGGGCCTGCGCCTGGTCGCGCAGGGCCTGCCAGGGCGTGGGGGGCGGCGCGAGGTCCGCCTCCGCCGCGAGCGCCAGCTCGTCGATCACGCGCCGCGCCAGCGTCCGACTGGCGAGCAACTCGTACTGGGTCTTGTAAAAATCGCGATTGGCCTGGTATCCCGCCGGCTCGTCGCGGGTGACGTTCCCGTAGTCGACGATCTGCGTGCCGGCGGTCTCGATCTTCATCAGCAGGGTGGCGCGGTACTCCGGCACGGTGAGGGCGGTCACCACCAGCCCCGCGGCCAGGGCCAGGGCGGTCGTGGTGAGCAAGACCCCGCGGCGGCGGACCAGCAGCGCCCACAGGGCGCGCAGATCAATCACATCCGGGTCAGGCGGCGGCGCGGCGGCCGGGGTGGCGGGGCCGGCAAGCGGCAGCGGCTGCAGGGCGGTGTCGGGGCGGCGCACGGCCAGGGCCGTCTCGGTCGGGTACGGGGGCGACATGGGCAGGCTCCTGGCGGTGATTACAGCGGCGAGACGAAGCCGCGCAACGTCCCGGTCACCGTCTGCAACAACACGGCGGCGCCGGATTCGGGCACCCGCACCTTGTCGTTCGCCGTCAGCAGGGGATCGCGCAGCTTGCCGGCCTCGATGGCGGCCATGTCGACGATATACGCCTGGACCTGATCCGCCGATTGTTCACGAAACAGCACCACTTCGTCGGTGTTGGCCAGGCGCGTGGCGCCCCCGGCCAGCGCGACGGCTTCCAGCAGCGTGATCTTGCCGACCAGCGGGAAGACGCCGGGTTTGGCTACCGCGCCGCTGACGGTAATGGAGAGATTGGCATAGGTCTCGATAAAGACGTTGACCTGGGGATTCTGCACATAGTCCTTGGCCAGGCCGGCGGCGATGCGCGCCTCGATTTGCGCCGCGGTCAGGCCCTGGACCGGCACTTCGCCCAGCAGCGGCAGGGTGAGATAGCCCTGTTCGTTGACGCGGACCTTGCTGGTCAGTTCGGGGAGTTTGAACACCTCGATGCGCAACACGTCATCGGGGCCGACCCGATAGGCCGCCTCGCGGGTGATCTCCGGGGGCAGGCCGACGACGGCGGGAATCAGATCGCCCGGCGCCGTGGCGAGCGCCGCCGGTGCGGCGGCGGAATCGTGGGCCGTCGCGGTGGCGGGTTCGTGGTCCTTTGCAGACCAGGTGGCCTGACAGCCGGCGAGGATGAGCGCCGGCAGCAGGGCACCCCACTGCCGGACCTGGCGCCCGCGGGTTGACAGGGAAGAAGGCCCACTCGGCTGGCCGGGGTAACGCATGTGAATCCTCCGCAAGTAGTGGCCACCGTCCAGCCCGCAGGCGGGGGCGCCTCCGGGTGACGCGAATGGCAGGGACTGCACGGTGCCGGGCGCGCCCGCCCGCGGGTGACCGTGACGCTGAGCGGGCACTATACGCGACTTACCGGGGGAAATTTCTGACCGATTCTGACCGACGCCGCGCGGGCCGTGCCCGCGGGTAGCGCCGGGCGCCTCCGGGCGGGGAACGCCCTGCCACCGGACGGCTGTGCGGTGGGCGGCTTGCCGGGGCGCGCCACGGATTGGCGCCGGTCTTGCGGTGCCCCGCCGTGCGGTTTTTTGTTAGTTCTGTTTGCCATTACCGACCTTTTTTGATATGCTATTTTCCAACGTCAGGGGCCAACCCTGACGGGCATTTCCCCTTATCGCTCTCCGCCGGAGGATTCGCACATGGCCAACAATTACACTGATTTCTCCTTTATGTTGCCGCTGCCTGAGGGCCAATACCGCGCCGAGCTGGCGGCGTTTGTCGCGGCGTACGAGGCGGAGAAAGCCACGGCGGGGAAAGGGCTGTTTGGGGCAGATGATGCCGAGGAGGCAACGCGGGTGGCGACAAGTGAGGTGGCGCCAGAGGGGATGAATGAGGACGACTGGTATTTGCAGTATGCGGGGGTTGATTATCAGGTCGAAGAGCACGGTCTCTGGGTCAGCGCCCAGAACAGCGAGGGCAACGTGGATGCGGCGGTGCTCCTCGCCCGCCGGTTCCTGACGCACTTTGGCCTGGATAACCACGGCGTCGTGATCGAATGGGCCTGCACCTGCTCGAAGCCGCGGCTGGGGGAGTTCTATGGCGGCGCCGTGCTGGTGACAACCGAGGATGAATACGTCGTCAACCCCGGTGACTTTTGCGCACAGGAAGCCCAGCGCCGCCAGGTGCCCCTGCTGAAGACCTGCTGAAG